>JACCXR010000435.1 GCA_013696915.1 Euzebyaceae bacterium | reverse complement strand
CCCTCCAAGGTCCCCGGTCAGCGCCGGCGCCTTTACGGCCCAGCCCCAGCGGCTCGGTGGCCAACCCCACCCTCCCTTGACTCTGAAAGAGAGCTGACATGCCGCAGCCGAAGAAGGCTTCCAGGTTTGGTGGGGCGCCGTCGCACCACCACATGATCTTGGCCAACCTGGCGACGGAGCTGTTCCGCCACGGACGCATCACCACGACGTTCGCGAAGGCGAAGACGGTCCAGCCGGTCGCCGACCGGATGGTGACCTTCGCGAAGCGCGGCGACGTCCACGCCCGGCGGCAGGTCCTGCGGGTCATCCGCGACCGGGACGTCGTGCACAAGCTGTTCGCCGACGTCGGTCCGGCGTTCGCCCAGCGCGACGGCGGCTACACCCGGGTGCTGAAGCTCGGCCCGCGCAAGGGCGACGCGGCCCCCATGGCGCTGATCGAGCTCGTGGAGGGCGTCTCGGCCGCGCCGGGACGCGAGGGGATGCTCGAGGAGGCGCCCCGCCGCCGTTGGAGCCTCCGGCGCAGCCGCGGCGGGACCCTGTCGACGGCCGCCCGCGAGCGCGAGGAGGACCGGCTGGCCGCCGTCGACGCCGGTGAGGACCTCGAGGAGGAGATCGAGCCCGAGTCCTCTGGCGACATGGCCGAGGCCGTCCCCGTGGGATCGTTGCAGGGCGAGGACGACGGCGTCCAGGCCGACCCTGCCGAGGTGGAGGCGAGGCTCGCCGGCGAGGAGGACGCGGGCGGCCCGCACGAGCCGATCGAAGGCGCACCGGTGCCCGCCGAGGAGCAGGATGCGCCGGCTGAGGAGCGGATGCCCGACGTCGACCCACCCGACGAGGACCAGGACGACAACCAGCGCTGAGAAGGCTGCTTCGCGACCGCTCGGCATCGTCCGGCTCCATACTGGGGCATGCGCGACTCCGTCCGCCTTCGGCTGGACCTCGCCTACGACGGCGGGGGGTTCCGCGGGTTCGCGAGGCAGCGCGATCAGCGGACGGTCCAAGGGGTCGTGGAGGAGGCGCTGTCACGGCTGTGCGGCCGGGCGGTCACCACGGTCGGCGCGGGGCGGACGGACGCCGGCGTCCACGCCGACGCCCAGGTCCTCCACTGCGACGTCCCCGCCGGCGCGCGGCTGCTGGCCGACCTCGACCGCGCCCGCGGGGCGCTCGACGCCATCTGCGGACCCGCCGTCACCGTGTGGCGGGTGCGGCGGGTCCCCGCCTCGTTCGACGCCAGGTTCTCCGCGAACGGCCGGCGGTACCGCTACCGGCTCTGCGACGCCGAGGCGATGAGTCCGCTGTGGCGCCACGACACCTGGCACCTCGGGCCGCCGGCGCTCGACGCGGCGGCGATGGAGGCCGGCGGGGTGCACCTGCTCGGCGAGCATGACTTCAGCTCGTTCTGCCGCCGCCGCGACGGCCAGCAGCTCATCCGCCGGATCGACCGGCTGACCGTACGGCGGGAGCGCCGGGGACTCGTGGTCCTGGGGGTGGCGGGGAAGGCGTTCTGCCACCAGATGGTGCGGTCCGTCACGGGCTGCCTCGTCGCGGTCGGCCGCGGGCAGCGGCCCCCCGGCTGGGTTGGCGACGTCCTCGCCGCGCAGGACCGCCACGCGGTCGGCCAGGTCGCGCCGCCTCACGGCCTCACACTGGTCGGCGTCTCGTATTGACCGGCGCCGCGGTTCAGCCGCTGCGCTGCACGTAGGACTCGACCGCGGCGGCGAACGCGATCAGGTCGTCCAGATCGCGGAGGTGTGCCCACAGGCGTCGCGGGTCGACGTCGAGGTAGGTGTGCACCAGCACGTTGCGAAGGCCGGCCGCGGATCGCAGTCCGTCCGCGAGCGGTCGGTCGATGAGCCCGATCCGCGCGAGCAGCAGAAAGGCGGTTGCGTAGTCTTCGGGCGTCTCGGAGCTGTCCTCGGCGAGGATGTGCAGCGCGATGTCGATGGCCGACTGCACGGCGACCTGGAGGTGGCGCTCGGCCTGGGCCTGCAGCGCGTCGTCGTCGACGAAGTCGCCCTCCCGGCCGGCGGCGATGGCGCGCAGGGCCGCCACCCGGCGGTCGATCTGCCGCAGCCTCCGGCGGACGACGTCAGGGTCGACCAAAACGGCCCTCGTCCAGACGGTGCCGGAGGCCGGCGTCCAGCGTGCGACGCAGGGGCGCCGTGTCGAGGTAGCGGTCGACGGTGCGGGCCCAATGTCGGACGCGAGCCGGGTCGTCGCGGGAGAGGAGCAGCACGCCGTCCCTCAGCACCCGGTACGCCAGCGCGACGGGGGCGTCGTTGAGGACCACGACGTCGGTCCCCGGACCCACCGCGGCACCCAGTTCCAGCTGGCGCCGGTGCGGGTCGACGGGCTCCGCGAGGAGCACCGCGACGTCGGTGTCGGAGCCGGCTCGCGCGGTGCCCCGCGCCCGGGAGCCGAACAGGTACGCGACCAGGACGTCGCGCTCTGCTGCGAGGCGGGCGGTGAGGTCCGGTGCCGCCGGGGCTTCTGCAGTACCCACAACGCCTCCTGTCTGGTGCTCACCGTATCCGCCCGCTCGCCGCACCGGAAGGCGGGGCGCCCGCGGGCCTGTGCCGCTCCGGCTCCGGCACGGGACCAGCAGCTGCGGCTGGTGTTCGCCGAGATGCACCGTCACAGTGCATGACACGGTCAGCTTCGCCAACTATTGGGAGCTGTTGGATCCCGACGGTCAGCGCACGAACCCCGAGGATCCTCACGGTGCAGCGAAGACCCTGCTTGATCAGTT
>JACCXR010000350.1 GCA_013696915.1 Euzebyaceae bacterium | reverse complement strand
GCCCCCGCCGGCGTCAGCCCCAGCCGCGCGCGGCGGTCGTCGTCGTGGTCGACGAAGCGTGCGACGTCCGCGAGGATCCGGTCGCGGTCGCGGCCCCACAGCAGCGGGTGGCCGGTCACGCCGCGCGCCTCGGCCGCCGCACAGACCTCTGCGGCGATGGCGAGTATCCGCACCCTGGCCGCGGCCGGCCACGGCCGCTCCGGCGGGGGGAGCGGGCCCGTCAGCTGCTCGCCCAGCCAGCGTTCGAGCACCTCGTGGACGAGCGAGCCCTTCTCCATCGGGTCGATCTCCAGCAGCTCCTCGGGGTTTTCGACCGGCTGGGCCCTCAGCACGTACTGCATGAGGTAGGCGTGCGGGCACGACAGCCACAGCTCCAGCTGCGACGCGGACAGCACCCGCCCCGGATCGGTGGGCGCGGGGACGCGGTCGGCGACGCCGCCGAGGTTGCCGTCGAAGCGGCTGAACCCGTCCCGTCCGCGGGTGAGGGCGAGCTCGACGCCGCGCCGCAGGCCTTCGTCGCCCGCGACGAGCGGGTGGCCGGTCAGCGGGCCGCGGTGGAGCGCGAGCGCACGGAGCCCGTACTGGCGCGGCGTGGCGGGGAAGGCGACGGTCGACATCCGCCGGGCGAACGACGGGACGAATTCCAGCCAGTCCGCGCGGTCGGGCAGGCGCCGGTCGCCCGGCCCGCCGCCGCCCAACGCGCCCGCGGCGTCGAGGAGCCAGCGCGACGGTGCCCGATCGACGCTGCGGCGCAGGTCGCCGCGCGGGTAGGTGAGAACCCGTTCCCCGGTGGAGGCCGCGAGGGCGGCGAGGAGATGGCGGTGCTCCACGCCGACGTCGTCGCCGCGGAGCCGCAGCTCGTCGGCAACGGCACGCCGTTCGGCGTCGGGCAGCAGGGAGTCCTCCCGGGGCCGCGTCGGGCAGACGCCTTCGGCGAGCCCGAGCACCACGACGAGGTCGAGGTCCACCCCGAGGGCGGCGGACGTGCGGCCGACGAGCACGCCGTGCCCGAACTCCCCGACCCGGCCGAGGTCGTCGCCGAGCTGGAGCTCCAGCGTGCGGCGGAACACCGACAGGTCGGTCGCGGCCTCCACCTCGTCGAGGCCGGCCAGCCGGTCGAGCGCCTCCTCGACGCGGTCGGCGGCCGCCCGTTCCACCTCGGGCCAGCGCTCCCGCCGGCGGTCGTCGCCGAGAAGGCGGCGCGCCATGGCGGTGCACCACTCGACCAGCCCCCGCCAGGAACCGCAGCGTGCACCGTCGTCGAGCTGGTCGAACAGCCCGGCGGCGAAGGCGCGGAGCTCGTCGGCGAGGTCCGCGCTGCGGCGGTGACGGTCGACGAGCCAGTCGCGCGGCTCGGGCTCCCCCGTCTCGCGGTCCGCCCGCGACCGCAGCTCGACGGCGTGGTGGCGCAGCCTGCGGTCCCAGTCGGCACGGCCGCGCACGACGCCGGCCTCGCGGCTGACCCGCTCCCAGGGGCCGGCGGGGACCCGGCGTCCGTCTGGTCCGACGACGGGCGCGCCCGCGATCAGGCCCATGACCGCGGGCCGCGAGAAGTCCCGGTCCGCCAGGCCGAGCAGGTCGAGGAGCCACCGGCCGAGCATCCGGTCGGCGAGCGGACGGACGCCGCGGCCGTTGTACGGGATGCCCGCCGCGCCGAGCTGCTCGGCGACGATGCGCGCGTACGGCTCCGGGGAGGGGTAGAGCACCGCCATGCGTTCGAGCGGGACCCCGCGGCGGGCCGCCGCGACGATCCGCTCGACGGCCGAGCGGGCCTCCTCCTCGGCGTCGGACACGCAGACCACCGCGGTCGCGGCCGGCGGAACGACCTCGCACCGTGCCGGCGGTTTCAGGCCCAGGCGGCCCAGGCTCCGGTCGACGTCCGCGTCGGCGTCCGGGGCACCGGTCCGTGCGGCGATCACCTCGACCGGCGTCCGGGCGGCGAGGGCGCGCAGCAGCGACGCGGCGGGCGGCGACAGGTCCTGGGGCAGGTAGACGACGACGGTGCCGAGGTCGCCCAGCACCGTGGAGCCCGCGACGACGGCCTGCTCGGCGGAGGCCATGAGGTCCGCCTCCTCGAACCAGGTGGCCTCGAGCCGGGCCCGGACCGCGCGCCGGAGGCGGACGACCTCGCTCGCGCGCGCGCCTCCGGCGGCGAGCGTGTCCAGGGTTTCGGCCCGCAGCTCGGACAGCTCGCGGTAGGACCGGACCAGCGCCTCCTCGGTCGAGGGATGCTCGCGGACGGGCCCGAAGATCCCGGGCTCCTCGCGCAGCACCTGCCGGACGGCCGCCGCGATGACGGGGGTCGACACCGGCCGGCGCCCGGCAGCCGCCAGCCGCGGCGCGCCCAGGAGCTCGGCGAGCCGGTACACCGTGGACAGGTGCAGACCGGCGATCCCCGCGCCGCGGGCGGTGACCGGTCCGAGCCAATCCCTGCCGGCGCCGTCCCCGCCCGCGCCGTCCCCGCCCGGCGCTCCGCCGGCGAGCAGCCGGCGGATCGACACGCCGACGTAGTTGGTCGGCACCACGACCGTGACGGGCTGCAGGGGGTCGTCGGCCTTCGCCGCGCTGATGCGCGCGCGCAGCAGCAGCGCCGCCGGGCGGCCGTAGGGCGTGGTGTGCAGCGTGGCGGTCTCCATCAGGACGGCATCGTACGGAGGGGGTGCGACAGACGGGGTTGACCTTGCCCACGGGTAAAGCCCCATCCTGGGGACACGAGGGAGGCGAGCGCATGACGCACGGCTGACGATCGGGCAGTTCTCCGCGGTGGTCCGGCTGAGCCCGAAGGCCCTGCGGCTGTACGACCGGCTCGGACTGCTGGAGCCGGAACGCGTCGACCGGTTCACCTGCTACCGGTACTACGCCCTGAAGCAGGCCCCACGGGCCCGGGCGATCGCCCTGCCGCGCTCCTCGACATGGCGCTGCCGATATCGCCGAGGTGCTCGCGGCGTCCGATGCCGACGACGTCGCCGACGAGCACCGGCTCTCGCGGGTCGAAACCCTGATCGAGCAAGGAGGCGTGATGATCACTCACGTGACCGAGAAGACCGTCGAGGCGAGCACCGTCGCCGGGGTCCGGTTCACCGCGGAGGTCGAACGGTGGCCAGGAGTGCGGCCGCGCGTACCAGCGCATCTACGAGACCCTGGCCCGGGCAGGCGTGACACCGGCCGGACCACCCAGGCTGGTGTACTTCGACATGGCCGGCGACCGCAGCGACCGCTGCGACCTCGAAGCCGCGATCCCGATCCCGGAGCGCGCCGAGCCCGGCGGGGAGGCCGGGGACGCCAGGCCGCCAGAACGCCGCATCGAACAGCATCGCGCGTGCGAGATCGAGGTCGGCAGCGCCGAGCGGCCGGATGCCGGAGGTCCCGGCCCCGCCGGCCCGCGGCATTGGCGCTACCAGCTCGCGAGGACGCGGCAGGGGCCGCCGGAGCCCCGCTCCCACGGGATGAGGCCGACGAAGATCTGGGCGCCGCGCGGCGGGATCGTCGCAAGGTTCGCGAGGTTCTCGATCCCGTACCGGTCGGCGCCCAGCAGCCGGACATGGACCTCGAACGTGGCGGAC
>JACCXR010000342.1 GCA_013696915.1 Euzebyaceae bacterium | reverse complement strand
CCACCACCGAAGTCCTGAGAATCGCCTCGGACGAGCCTCGGCGATTCACGTCTCAGGGGCCGAGGCGCTCGCGGACGAGCGCGTTGACCTGCCTGCCGTCGGCGCGGCCCTTCACCTTCGGCATGACGGCGCTCATGACCCGGCCGAGATCGGACGGCGAGGTGGCGCCCGTCTCGGCGACCGCCTCGTCGACCAGGCCGCGGAGCGCGTCGGCGTCGAGCTGCTCGGGCAGGTACCGCTGGAGCACGGCGAGCTCGCGGCGCTCCTTTTCGGCGAGGTCGGTGCGGCCCGCGCCGGCGAACGCCTCGGCAGCCTCGCCGCGCTTGCGCGCCTCGCGCGTCAGGAGGTCGAGGGCCTCGGCGTCTGTGACCTCACCGGAGTGACCGGCGGCCACGCGGAGGTTGCGGATCGCGGCGACGGCCATCCGCAGCGTGGCCACGGTGTCGGCGTCCCTCGCCTTCATCGCGGTCACGAGGTCGGAGGAGATCCGGTCGACGAGTCCCATGACCCGATCCTATTCGTCGTACCCTCGCCGTCATGGCCGAGGACGACCTCACCTACCTGACCTATCTCCACGTTCCGGAGCTGCTCGCCCTGCAGCACCACCGCAGCGACCCCCCGCACCCCGAGGAGCTGCACTTCATCATCGTCCACCAGTCGCTGGAGCTGTGGTTCAAGCTGCTGCTGCACGACCTCGAGCGGATCATCGGGGCCCTGGACGCCGACGACTGGAGCGGGGTCCTCGTCCTACTCCGGCGGGTGAACGACGTCATGGCGTTCGGGCTGGACCAGATGCGCAGCCTCCACGACATGCCGCCTTGGAGCCTGCAGGAGTTCCGCAGCTACCTCGGCACCGCGAGCGGCATCCAGTCCGTGCAGTTCCGCGAGCTCGAGGTGCTCTCCGGGCTGCGCGACGAGCAATACCTGAAGGGCCTGGAGGTGCTGTCCGACGACGGCATCCCGCCGGCGGTCACGAAGCGGCTCGGCCAGCGGTCGCTCGCCGAGGCGCACGCCCACGCCGCGGACCGGCTCGGGATCACCGACTGGGCCGGCTTCTACGCCGACCCCGGCCCGAACGGGGTCTTCTACGTCGTCTGCGAGTCGCTGGTCGACTACGATGAGCGCTGGATCCGCTGGCGCAACGAGCACGTCACCCTGGTGGAGCGCACCCTCGGCCCGCGCACGCGCGGCACCGCCGGCACGGCGATCTCCTATCTCCAGCGCACCACCCGCTACCGGTACTTCCCGCAGCTGTGGGAACTGCGCAACGACCTCAGCGTCCGCGGCGGAGGCGAGCTCGTCGAGTAGCCGTCCGCCAGGAGCCGGGTGCGGTGCGACGGCAAGGCGGGCTGCGCCGGTTACGGTGGCGGTGTGGACACCAGGCGACGCGACCCCTGGAGGCTGCGCGGGCAGCTCGTGGTCCTCGCGATGGCGTTCACGGTTGCCGCCGTCCTGGTTGCCGACTCCCGCGGGCCTTTCGCCGGCGCGGGCGCCCCCGGGGCGGGCGCCGCCGGGGCGGGCAGCGAGGTCGATCCGGGCGCGCCGGCGCTGCCAGCAGACGCCTCGACGATGACCGCGCCGCCCGTGACGAACGCGCCGCCTGCAACGACCTCGCCGGCATCCGCGACCGCGCCACCGGAGGGCGACGGCGAACCGATCCGGCTGGCGTTCGCCGGCGACGTCCATTTCGAGGGCGAGCTGGCGACCGCGCTGGCCGCGGACCCGGCGGGGATGCTCACCTCGATCGCACCCGTGCTGAGCAGCGCCGACCTGGCGGTCGTCAACGTCGAGACGGCGATCACCACCGGGGGCACCCCGTCGGCGAAGCAGTACAACTTCCGTGCGCCGCCCAGCGCCCTGGAGGCGTTGCGGTCCGCTGGCGTGGACGTGGCGTCCCTGGCGAACAACCACGGGCTGGACTACGGGGTCGAGGGGCTCTCCGACTCGCTCGCGGCCGCCGAGGAGGCCGGGCTGCCGCTGATCGGCATCGGACGCGACGAGGCCGAGGCGTACGCGCCGCACGTGGCCACGCTGGGCGTCCGGACGGTCGCGGTCATCGGCGCGACGCAGGTGCTGGACGGCTCCCTGATCGCCTCGTGGACCGCCGGCCCCGACCAGCCCGGGCTCGCCTCCGCCAAGCGCGTCGACCGGCTGGTCGAGGAGGTCCGCGCGGCCCGCGCGGTCGCCGACACCGTCGTCGTCTACCTGCACTGGGGGGTCGAGAAGGCCACCTGCCCGTCGGAGGACCAGCAGCAGCTCGCGCGGACGCTCGTGGACGCCGGGGCGGATATCGTCGTGGGCGGCCACGCGCACCGGCTCCAGGGCGCCGGCCGGCTCGACGGAGCGCTGGTCGCGTACGGCCTCGGCAACTTCGTCTTCTACGCCCGCGGCGGCCCCGCCTCCGACAGCGGCGTGCTGATCGTGACGGTCGACGGCCGCGACGTGCTCGGCCACGAGTGGATTCCCGCCGTTATCCAGGGGGGCATCCCGCGACCGCTGGATGGCCCGGACGCGCAGCGCGCCGTCGCCGCCTTCGACGACCTCCGCTCGTGCACCGGCCTCGACCCGT
>JACCXR010000335.1 GCA_013696915.1 Euzebyaceae bacterium | reverse complement strand
ACCCGCGGCCGCGCCGGCGGCGGCAGCGGCAGCTAGGTCCCGGCCCTCGCCGCCGTCGCCCTGCGGCCACGCGCCGGGCTCATAGCCCACGCCCCGCTCCCACGCCACCACCGGTCCGCGGCAGCGCCACCGCGACGCCGCGGCCGGCCGGCCAACGACTGTTTCGCGAACATACGTTCGCATCTACCACAGACGGTGCGCCGCTTAAGGCATTGACTGCGATCCTGGGGACAACTAATTGCCGCCGGTGTGACCCCCGGCAGCCCGCTCCATGGTCAGGGCGTCAAGGCGCCAGCCATCAGCGGCGCCGGAGGGGCGCGAGATGCGCATGCCTTGGCTTGCCCCCGCCCGCGCCAGTGACCTCGGCAACGGCCGGCCCCCGGACGCCACGCCGCGCCGCGCCGCGCCGCTCGACGGGGTGCTCCGAGGGACCGAGCCGCCGCGCAGCCGGGGATGCGCGATCGTCACGTGGGGAAGGTGAACCGGGTTGCGTCGGCCGGGAACTGCGACCATGCGTACCCCCGCGCCGGTGTGAAGCGCCAGAGCCCCCCGCCGTCCCAGTCGCTCGGCCCAGGGGCGTAGCCGAGGCCGTGGTACTTGACGAACGCGGCGGCGAGCCGCTCGCCGAGTTTCCCGTCCGGCGTGATGAGGCGTGACTCCCCTTCAAGCACGACGGCGTCCTTGCCGTCCTCCAGGTGCAGGACGGCGGCGGCGTTGCCATCGAGGTTGCGGGCGTGGCGTGTGGCAGGGCTGCCGTCGTAGTACCAGAGGTCGTCCAGCCATACACCCCAGCGGGGCACGACGTGCGGACGGCCGTCCGGTCGGGTCGTGGCCACCCAGAAGTGCAGCGAGCGTTCGAGGCGGGCCCGGACGCCGGCCCATGCGAGCGGCGCGGTCGCGGTGCCGTAGCCGTCCGGCAATGTCAGCGGTGATGCCGTCGGTTCCAAGCGAGCTCCTCTCGTCAGGAGCCCGCAACGTACGACCGCCGGCTCCTGTGGAACGACGTCGCGCCGCCGTCGCCGGGCCCGCCTGCTGCGCGACCGGGGAGCCAGGGGCGGCCGCGAGGCCCGCGTCTGGGCGTGGGCCGGGTCTGCCCGGGGGCCCCGGGACGGGCCGTGCTCAACCACACGGCGCGTGGTGCCGGACATGAAGGGTGTCGCAGAGGCGGGCGGCCCCGGCCACGTCGTGGGTGATCAGACGGTACCAAGTCGACCCTCATCGGGGGAACCGCCCGAGGTCCACCGCCGGGTCGAACGGCACCCGAACACGGTGTCCTGCCGGGGGTCGTGCCGCTCCAGCCATCCGAAGATCGCGGACGTACGAGGAAGGGGCGGCGTCCGCCCAGTTCGCGATGTGCCAGAACGCCTCGGCGGAAATCGGCCTTCGCTCCGCTCGCTCGAGCACCGGGGCGACGGGGAGTCGAGTTGCCGGCGGGACGGCGCGCCCGGCGCCGTAGAGGAAGAAGCCCCTGACCACGTTCCCGTTGGTCAGGAGCCTGAGGTGGGTGGGCGATAGAGGATTTGAACCTCTGACCTCTTCCGTGTCAAGGAAGCGCTCTCCCCCTGAGCTAATCGCCCCAGCGGTGGACGGAGGATACCGGAGCGCCCGCTGAGCCGCCAACGGCGCAACGGCCTACGCTGGGGCCTTCAGCCGCCTCACAACCCACAGGAGCCGAGCATGCAGCAGGTGTACCTGGGTACCACCGGTCTGGCCGTCAGCGAGCTGTGCCTCGGGACGATGACCTTCGGGGGCGCGGCCGACCGCGACACGTCCCGGGCCATCGTGGAACGGTTCCGCGCGGCGGGCGGCACCTTCTTCGACACGGCCGACGTTTACACCGGGGGCCGGAGCGAGACGATCCTCGGGGAGCTTCTCGGCGACGACCGCGACGACGTCGTGATCGCCACGAAGGCGTTCGGCGCGATGGGGGAGGGACCCAACGACCGGTCGAACAGCCGCCGCCACCTGGTCCGGGCGGTCGACGAGAGCCTGCGGCGGCTCGACACCGACTGGATCGACCTGTACCAGCTCCACCGGTGGGACCCGACGACGCCGATCGACGAGACCCTGTCGACGCTGGAGGACCTCGTCCGCTCCGGAAAGGTCCTCCACGTCGGCGTGTCGAACTGGCTCGGCTGGCAGATCGAGCGCGGCGTGCGCCTGCAGGAGGCCGCCGGCTACGACCGCTTCGTGGCGCTCCAGCCGCAGTACTCGCTGGTCGAGCGCAGGATCGAGCTCGAGACGCTGCCCGCCGCGGCGGCCAACGGCATGGGCGTGCTCGCCTGGTCACCCCTGGCCGCCGGCTTCCTGACCGGCAAGTACGAGCGCGGCCAGTCCGCGGAGGGCCAGGGCCGGTTCGCGGAATGGGTCGACGGCATGCCCGAGCAGGGCTGGGACACGCTCGACGCGGTCCGCGACGCCGCGAAGTCCCTCGACGCCGAGCCGGCCGCCGTCGCCATAAGCTGGCTCCTGGCCAAGCCCGACGTGATCCCGATCGTCGGCGCGACGAGACCCGACCAGCTCGACGCGACGCTGGCCGCGTGCGATCTCGATCTGGACGGCGAGACCGTCCGCGTCCTCGACGACGTCAGCGCCCCCGACCGGGGCTACCCCTACGACTTCGGGGCGGTCGAGGGACGGCCGCCGCGTGACTGACCCCCGCGCCGTCCTCGAGCGCAGCCGCACCGTCGCGGTCGTCGGCTGCTCGACTCAGCCGCACAAGGTGGCGCACGCGGTGCCCGCCGACCTGCAGCGAGCCGGCTTCCGCGTGATCCCCGTCAACCCGCACGCCGAGGAGGTCCTCGGCGAGCGCGCCTACCGCCGCTTGGGGGACATCCCGGACCGGATCGACCTCGTCGTCGTGTTCCGGCCGCCGGCCGAGGCCGCAGACGTGGTCCGGCAGGCGGTCGCAGCCGGCGCCGGCGCCGTCTGGCTGCAGTCGGGGATCACCTCCGAAGAAGGGCGACGCGTCGCGGCCGAGGCGGGCGTGGACTACGTCGAGGACCGCTGCTCCGGCGTGGACGTCCACCGCTTCGGACTCGTGCGCCGGGCGGCCACCGGTGGTGTCACGGGAGCACGGGATTGAAGGTCGCCTGGAGCGTGCGGAAGATGTCCTGGGACTCTTCCCAGATTCCCGCCCTGGTCTGGAAGTTCAGGGCGTAGCCGTACGGGCCGGTCGCGATGCCGATGTTGACGGCGTGCAGGTCCGCGCCCCCCTCCGTGTACGTGTACTCCCAGACGGCGGCGTCGAAGCCGCGGTAGACGACTGGTTCGATGCGGATCTCGCGGTAGTTCTGCTTCGTCTGGGTGAAGGCATCCGAGATCACCTCCCAGCCGGCGACCGGCGTGGGCGGGGGCTGGTCGGTCCAGTCGACCCGGAGGTACATCCCGCCCTGCGGCGCCCGGAAGTCGGTCACGGTGTCCGACACCTGCACGACCCGCCAGTCCGGCGGGTGGGCGACCGTGGTGCCGGCGGGGCCGAGGGCGAAG
>JACCXR010000334.1 GCA_013696915.1 Euzebyaceae bacterium | reverse complement strand
GTGCAGGGTCGTCAGCGGCGGGTCGGGCACCCGCCGACGGTACCCGCTCCGCCGGCAGCGGTCGCCCTCCTGGCCCTCGAGGTCAGCAGGCGGGCGGGGCGGCGCCGGCCGACCGCAGCAGCGAGTCGACCTGGGCGCGGGTCGGCAGGCTCGGCTCGGCGCCCCGGACCGTGGTGGCGAAAGCGCCGGCGGCGCAGGCGCTCGGCGTCCGGGTAGCCGGCGCCCTCCGCGAGCGCAACCGCCAGGCCGGCGCAGAAAGCTGTCACCGGCGCCGGTCGAGTCCACGGCGTCCACCGTGGGCGGCGTGGCGGACCCGGCGTGCTCGTCGGCTGCCCAGGCGGCCCCGCGGGCGCCGAGGGTGACCACCGCCGCGTGGCCCGCCAAGTGCGGTGCGGCGGCGGCGTCGCCGTCGGCGATGCCCGAGTCGAGAGTCCCGCTTCCCTGTCAGTGTGCCCCGAGCGGGGTGATGATCCGCATCGCGGTTCCTCTGGTCCACCCCGGGACCAAGAAAGGGTCCGACGGACCGTCGACCGAAAGCGCGGCAAGAAGGCGTGCGGGCCGGGCCCCCTGGGCGATGGTGCGCCGGGCGCAGCCGCATCATCGGGGCAGCCGCGCGCAGCAGCTTGCTGCGACACACTCACCCGCGTGGCGGACAGGTATGGGGCATGACTCCCCCTTCACGGGCTGGCGACCGGCAGCACACCTTCAAGTCCTTGTACGAGGCGGTCTACCCGGACCTCCTGAGATTCGTTCAGCGCCGCGCACATCCCGACCACGCCGAGGACGTGGTCGCAGACGCCTTCCTGGTGGTGTGGCGTCGCCTCGACGAGTTGCCTCGACTGCAAGATGACGCACGCGCGTGGGTCTTCGGGATCACACGGAACAGGCTGCTAAACGAACAGCGGGGCGAGCAGCGTCGCCGCGCTCTCGGCGTACGGCTCGCGGGCACCACAGCAGCTGGACCCCCCGCCGACCCGGACGCTGACCTGGCCGTGAGCCGCGTGGACTTGGGTACAGCGTGGACTCGTCTCTCCGAGGTCCATCAAGAGGTGCTCGGCCTCACTGTCTTCGAGGAACTCAAGGCGCCGCAGGCAGCCGCCGTGCTCGGCATCTCGTCGGTCGCATTCCGGCTGCGTCTTAGTCGTGCCCGCCGAGCACTCCGGCGTCATCTCGATCACCTGCCACAGCCGTCCGGCACACCGGTCGGCGTCCCGGAAAGGACCACCGCGCCATGACCCTCATCCGCGACATAGACACTGCGCTGCGATCGCTCGACGCCGCCGACCACGACGTCGACCCCGGCAGTGCGCGAGCCCGCACCGACCTTCAGCGCATCCTCGCCACCGACCCGTCGCCGGGCCTGCTCCCGCAGCCTCGGCTGCCATCGGCCGACCGGGTTGGCCGGCCGCGACGTACTCCACCGAACGCTCGCAGGGTCGCGATGGCCGGGGGGGTGCTCGCAGCAGTCACCGCCGGCGTGGTGGCGTTGCCGTCTCTCACCGGCGGTGACCAGGCATTCGCCAGTTGGACGCGCGCCGCTCAAGGCATGACAGGGCAGGAGGGCGCTGACGCGGCCGTCTCCTGTCGCCGAATGCAGGAGGACGGGGCAGGCGCCGAGTACGCCGACGGCCTGAGCTCCGCTGAGCCCGTCGTCGCTGAGCGACGCGGCGTGTGGACCACGGTGGTGCTCGCGGGCACGGACGGGTTCTCGGCGATGTGCGTCACCGACAACTCCACCCCTCTGTTCTCCAGGGACATGATCGGCTCGGTCGGAACACCCACCGACGACGCCGCTCCGGGACCTCGTCACCTGATCGCCACCTCTCTGGGCGCCGGCACCATGAACGCCGGCGTTCTCTCCCTGGCTGCCGGCACCGCCGGCTCTCAGGTCGTCGAAGTCGTCTACCACAGCCGAACCCACGGCGACGTGGCCGCGACCGTGTCCCACGGGCACTTCGCGCTCTGGCTACCCGGCGACGAGCTCAAGGATGCGTCGAGCAACGGAGTCGAGGTCGCAGTGACCTACCGCGACGGCAGCACAGGCACGATCCGGCTGACCCTCTGATCCGCGCAGGGGGGCGGCCGTTAGTCACGACGTGCGGTGGCCAACGCCGAGGAAACCTGCCGCCATAAGCCATTGAACCCTGGAGGCTCCCGTAGAACCTCGGGGAGGGCGCCGCGCCTGTCTGTTGGCACCACGCCCGTGCTGTCGCATCCAGGCCACCCAGCACGGTGAATTCCTGCGGCACGAACGTCTCGTGGGCGGCAGTTATGGCGACACCCGTAGCAAAGCTCGTTCGCGTCGCCGGCGCGGTACAGGTCGGTGTCGTGGCGTCAATCTGCTGCCTGGTGCGGTTCGACATGGGCGTCCTGTCCGCGGGCGACAGGCCATCCAGAAACTGGCCTGGCATCCGCGTGAGGTCGGCCTGCCGAGCAGCGCGGCGGCCTCGACCTCATCGGGGCAGACGACGGTGGCCGCCGCCAGCAGCTGTCCCGTGATGTCGTGCGCGGGCGCCGGGTTCAGCACGACGATCCCGCCGCGGCCGCCGATGACCCGGGCGGCGTACTCCGCGGTGATCGAGCTGACCTCGCCCTGCAGGAGCAGGACGTCGCTGTCCGGCGGGTCCGCGCAGTGGGCGGGCGACAGCTGGCGGTTGGCGCCCTGGTACTGCACGAACGCCACGTCGCCGTCGGGCGTGATCAGCGGGACCGCGACCGCGGTGGCAGAGCCGCGCAGTTGCACGACGCGTCCCGCGTCGATGCGCTCGCGCCCGAGCGCGGCGAGAAGCCGTCGCCGTAGGCATCGGCCCCGACGGCGCCGACCATCGTGACGTCCGCCCCGAGCCGGCCAGGGCGGCGGACTGGTTGTAGCCCTTGCCCCCGCGGAACTGGCCGAACTCGTTTGCGACGATGACCTCGCCGGGCTCGGGTCGCTTCGGGACCTGGAAGGACAGGTCCATCACCAGCGAACCCACGAGCGCGCCCACGGCCATGGCGGTCCTCCCCACGTCCCGGCAGACTCCGGAGCGTAGCCGCGCGGATCACGAAGGCGCCCCGCCGGCGGAGGCCGGCGAGGCGCTGGGACGGAGCGGAGAGTCGCGGTCAGCGCAGCGGGGCGCCGTTCTCCAGGTCGAAGAAGTGCAGGTTCTCGGTCTTGAACGCGATGTCGATCTTGTCGCCCACCTTCGGAGGC
>JACCXR010000331.1 GCA_013696915.1 Euzebyaceae bacterium | reverse complement strand
GCTCGCGGCGATGCGCACGGTCGGGTGGGTCGGCGCGGACGACCTGGAGAACCGCCTGCGCGACCTGCGCGCCGGCGACTCGCGCGCCGGCAGCCCGCATGCGGGCATCCCGCTGCGGGCCGACGGCGACCGGTACTGGCTCGGCGAACCCTTCCCGGCGCTGCAGGAGGCGGACCGCCGGGCCCTGGGCTTCGCCAAGGGCATGCTCCAGGGTCTCGACGGGCCGCTCCCCAGGGCGGCGGCGGCGGCGCTCGAGCGGCTGGTCCCCGGCCTGGCCGTGGCCCCGGGAGGACGCACCGCCGTGCGGTACCGGGCCACGGCCGGGGACTACGAGCGGTTCCACGCCGCGCTGATCGACCGGCGACCCGTGCGGGTGCGGTACTTCTCGCTCAACTCCGGGCGGGAGCGGACCTACGACCTGGTGCCCGTGGAGTACGTGACCCTCGGCGCGACCGTCAAGGCGGTCTGCGTGGAGGTCACCCCGTTCGGCCGGCGTGCGGGCGAGGACCGGCAGCTCGCGCTCGACCGGCTGCGCGCGGTCGAAGCCCTGCCGGCCCGGCCGTCACCGCCGCCCGAGGAGATCGAGCTCCGCCGCGCCGACATCGTCCTCGACGTGAGCGACGGGCTGTACGCGGTGATGCGCGAGCGCAACCTGTTCGGGACGGCGCTCACCGAGGGCGTGCCCAGCGACTACGACGACACCTGGCGCGTCCGGGGCACCTTCCCGGTCGCGCTGGCCTGGGACGTCATGGAGCAGCTCTGCGCCTGGGCCGGCAACGCCCAGGTGCACCGGCCCTACTGGCTCGTCAACGCCGTCTGCCGCCGCCTGCGGGCGGGGCTGCGCGTGATGGAGGCGGGGGAGCAGTTCGAACTCGTCAAGCCGGAACCGGGGCGCGACTTCGCCACCCACGGCGACGCGGTCGCCGGCGAGGCGCTGGCTCCGCCCGCCGGCCCCAGGAGGCTGGCACCGCCGCCGGGGTGAACGTCGCCTTGGCGGATCGGCTGCCCACGCCCCCGGGCGGCGCGGGCGGCAGCATGCGAGCCGGGCGTCAGCGGGCCGGTGCCCAGGACGACGACCTCGTCGGCCTCGGCGCGCAGGGCCTCGGACAGCGACCCGTCCCGGGCGATGACGACGACGCGTCGCCCGCGCGCCCGCTGCTCGCGGGCTGAGCCGGCGAAGATCCCGTCGCCGCTGGCGATGACGAGCACCGAGCAGGAGGCGGGGACGTCGCGGATGCGCCGGACCAGCTCGCGGTCGGCGCGGTCCTTTCCGATCGGGCCAGGGAACACCCGCACCTTCAGCAGGGCGGCCGACGGGCACAGCATCCTCGCCAGGTAGAAGTCGCAGCAGCTCGACACCCACCGGGCACGACCCAGCGTCGCGAGATGGCCCACCAGCGCCGTCAGCCCCGCCCGGACCGCCGCGCCGCTCAACTGACGCTCCGGGTGGAGCATGTTCTCCAGGTCGATGACGACGGCGAGGTCCTCCCCCACCGTCCCGGCGTCGCGTTGCTGTGTCATGATCGCCTCCCGGTCGTGCCTGGAGGCAGGATGCGACGGACATGGCGTCAGACCTGACGGCGACCCCGCAGGCGGGCGCGGCGAGGCGCCGTCCCGGTCAGGGCTTGCACGCGACGAGCGAGAACGACAGCGGGATCTCCCCGACGCCGGGCGGAAGGCGCCAGAAGCCCTCGTCGTCGCGTTCCATGCACCGAAACGCCTTCCAGGCGAGCACCGGGTGCTCGGCGAAGGACTCGATCCGCAGGCCCGCGTCGAGCAGGGCGGAGAGCACGTCCGCCATGCTGTGCGGCCAGCCGTGCTCGACGCTGTCGACGTCGGCGTCGAAGTCGGCGTACGTGCCGCGGTAGGCGAACGTCAGCGGCTCGCCTGTGGCGAAGTAGCGGTGCTGCGGGCGCGGCGTGCGGTTCACGTCGTCGTCGTCGTCGTCGAAGGCGAACATGACCGGATGCCCCTCGACGATCGCGAAGCGACCGCCGGAGGCGAGGAAGTGGGCGATGACCCGACCCCACGGGCGCAGGTCGGGGAGCCAGCCGATGACGCCGTTCGAGGTGAACACGACGTCGAAACGGCCGTCGAGGTGATCGGGCAGGGCAGTCACCTCGCTCTCGACGAAGCGCGCCGGCACGCCGGTCTCCCCGGCCAGGCGCCGGGCCTGCGAGATCGCGGCCGGCGAGAAGTCCGCGCCGGTCGCGCTGGCGCCGAGCCGCGCGAAGGAGATCGTGTCCTTGCCGAAGTGGCACTGCAGGTGGAGCAGGGACTTGCCGGCCACGTCGCCGGCGGCCTCGAGCTCCAGTCGGTCCAGGCTGATCCCCCCGCGTCTGAAGGCCTCGACGTCGTAGAACTCCGAGCCCACGTGGATCGGGACCCAGCTGTCCCAGAGCTTGCGGTTGGCCTCGAGATACTCGTTCACCGGGCACCCTTCCCGTCGGCGGTTGCAGGCACAGTGTGCGCGGTAGCGTCCCGGCGTGACGGCGGGACGGCGACTCGAGGACGCGGTCGGACCCGGGTGGGCCGAGGCGCTCGCCCCCGTTCGCGACCGGGTCGCCGCCATGGGGGAGTTCCTGCGCGCGGAGCTGGCCGCCGGCCGCCGGTTCCTGCCGGCGCCCGACCGGGTGCTCGCGGCGTTCGCCAAACCCTTCGACGAGGTGCGGGTGCTCCTGGTCGGCCAGGACCCGTACCCGACGCCGGGCCACCCGATCGGGCTGTGCTTCAGCGTCGACGCCGCGGTGCGGCCGCTGCCGAAGAGCCTGCAGAACATGTTCCGCGAGTACTGCGACGACCTCGGCCACCCGCCGCCCCGATGCGGCGACCTCACGCCGTGGACGTCGCAGGGCGTCCTGCTGCTGAACCGGGTGCTGACCGTGCGCCCCGGGGCGCCGGCCTCGCACCGGGGCAAGGGCTGGGAGGCGGTGACCGAGCAGGCGATCCGTGCCCTCGTCGCCCGCGACCGGCCGCTCGTCGCCGTGCTGTGGGGCAGCGACGCCCGGTCGCTGAAGCCGCTGCTCGGCGGCGTGCCCGTCGTCTCCAGCGCACACCCCAGCCCGTTGTCGGCGGCGCGCGGCTTCTTCGGGTCGCGGCCGTACAGCAGGGTCAACGAGTTGCTCGCCGGGCTCGGGGCGCAACCCGTCGACTGGCGCCTCCCGTAGGTACCTCGACCCATATCTACGGGTCAGCGAGTACTGTTCCCTGTATGAAGACCACGATCGACCTTCCCGACGCGCTCCTGCGGGAGGCGAAGCAACTCGCCAGCCGCGAGGGGACCACGCTGCGCGCAGTCATCGAGGCCGCGCTCCGCACCGAACTCGCCAGCCGCCGGAGGTCGCGGCCGTTCCGGTTGAGGGACGCCACCTTCCGCGGCCACGGCCTCCGAGCCGAGGTCGCGGCCGGTGGATGGGATCGGATCCGCGACGCCGCGTATGAGGGACGCGGAGCTTGATCGCGGTCGACACGAACGTCCTCGTCTACGCGCATCGGGCCGACGCGCCGCTGCATGACCGGGCTGTGGGGGCCGTGACGCGCCTCGCGGAGAGCCGCACAGCGTGGGCGATCCCGTGGCCATGCGTCCACGAGTTCGTCGCCATCGTGACGCATCCCCGGATCTTCGACCCACCGACCGGCATGGGCGCGGCGACCGACCAGGTGGCCGCCTGGATGGAGTCGCCCTCGCTGGTGCTGATCAGCGAGACGACCGACCACTGGAGCCGGCTGGTCGAGCTCGTCAGCGGCTCCGGGGTCGTCGGACCGCGGATCCACGACGCCCGGGTCGCCGCCCTGTGCCTGTCGCACGGCGTGTCCGAGCTGTGGACGCTCGACCGCGACTTCAGCCGCTTCGCGTCGCTCCGCACGACCAATCCGCTGGCATGACGGGCTCTCCGCGCGTCGCCGTGCCGCGTGGGCGGTCCCTGATCGCGCGGTCAGCGGATCCAGGCCCGGTTGCCCGGCCGGTTCCCGCGGCGGGACCGGGGCGGGAGAACCTCAATTCCCGCGGACCAGGGGAAAGGCGGCGGTCGTGCGGCTGACGGTGTTCGGCGCGACGGGCAGGACGGGCGTGACGCTGGTGCGCCAGGCTCTCGATCGGGACCACGAGGTCCGGGCGCTCGTCCGGGCCCCGGCGAGGGCGTCGGCGCTGCCGGCCGACGGCGAGCGGCTCGTCCTGGTCGAGGGCGACCTGCTCGACCCGGCGGCGGTGCGCTCGGCAGTCGACGGCGGGGAGGCGGTGGTCAACGTGTCGGGGCCCGCGAAAGGGTCCCCCGCCGACCTGCAGCAGCGGGCGACCGCCGCGATCGTGGACGCCATGACCGCGGAGGGGATCCGCCGGCTGGTGACCCTCACCGGGGCCGGCGTGAGCGTCCCGTGGGATCGCCCGAAGCCGGTCGACCGGGTCTTCGGCATCCTGCTGCGTCTGGTCCAGCGCCAGGTGCTCGCCGACAGCGAGGCCGCCGTCCGCGCCGTGCGGGCCAGCGACCTCGACTGGACGGTCGTGCGGGTCCCCCGGCTGACCGACGCCCCGCCGCGGGGTCGGTGGCGTGTGGCGCCGGGGGTCGGCGCCGGCACCGGCACGCAGCTGTCACGCGCCGACCTCGCCGCTTTTTTGCTGGACACCGTCGAGTCGGGCGGGCACGTCGCGGAGCTCCCCGTGGTGAGCTGGTAGACGCCCGCCGTCGGCCGGTGCTGCGCCGTATGGCAGCATCCCCCGGCTGCGGCAGGCGGCCGATCGAAGGCGGTGACCGTGCGGACACTCGGGATCCTCGGCGGGATGGCGT
>JACCXR010000319.1 GCA_013696915.1 Euzebyaceae bacterium | reverse complement strand
GGCGCAGCATGACGCCGTGCCCGAGCCCGTGGACGCAGTTGTAGTGCCCGAAGGAGTACGGGTCGGTCGCGGCCTGTGCGCAGACCGTCGGCATCTGTGCGAGCAGCCAGTCCTCGTCGTGGCCGCTGAGCTCCTGCTCGACCACGCCGTGGTAGTAGCCGGACCAGCAGACCGTCGCGTCGAAGGCGAGCGCCTCGGACAGGGTCGGGTAGTACTCGGCCGCGTCCCGGCCGAGGTCGTGGGTCACCTGGTGGCACTGGGCTCCGACGTAGGGGTCGGTCTCCGACAGGGCCCCGATCTCGGTGAGCGCGGCCTCCGCACCGTCCGAGTGCATGCGGTCCGCGAAATACGCCCGGTAGCAGTCAGGACCCCCGACCGGCAGGGCGGCGCAGTCGGAGGAGTCCCCGCCCGCGGGCGGCATCGCCCCCGCGGACCGCGGGCCCGCGGCCACCGGAGCGACCTGCGGTCCTGCGCCGGGCGCGGGCGGCGGGGCGGGCGCCGCTCCGAGCCCCGTCAGCGCCGCGGCCAGCCCGAGCACGATGGTCAGGGTCACCGTCTCCGTGCGGACGGTGCGCAGGAAGCCGTCGGAACCGGCGCGTTCCGCGGCGCCGTGCACGACCGACCGCTGCCGGACGAGCCGGTCGTGGTGCAGCGCCATCGGCGCGGCGACGAGCAGAATCACGGCGACCTTTGCGAGCAGCAAGGTGCCCCAGGCGCCTTCGAGGAGCTGGGTCCCGCCACGCGTCCAGGCGAGGTGCACGCCGGTCACCACGAGGACCCCGAGCGCCCAGGCGCCGACCCTCGCGTACCAGGGGAAGAAGGCGCGGAGCACGTCCCGCCGCTGCCCCGGGTCCACGGCGCGCCACTCCGCCGACATCGCGCCGAGCGAGACGACCGCCAGCGGACCGACCCATACGGCTGCCGCGACGAGGTGCGCCGAGGAGACGAGCACCGCCAGGGGCGGGTCGAGCGCGGATGCGGCGTGGCCGGTGAGGACGCCGACCGCGGCCACGGCGAGGAGCACGCCCCCGAGCGCGCCCAGCCGTGCCCTGCCGGTGCGCTCCGTGGGCGCCGCGACGGCTCCCCCGGCGGCGAGCAGGAAGGCCACGAGCACCCACGCGGTGACGGCGCGGGAGGTGGAAGCGTCGGCCACGGCCTCGAACCGGGATGTCGCCGCGACATCGCCCCGGGCGAGGACGGCGACGGTGAGCAGACCACGGCCCCCGGCGGAAAGGAGCCCGAGCCACAGCCCGCGGCGGAGCCAGCGTCCGGCGCCCGCCGCGAATCGGGCGCGGGCGGTGGTCGGCGGCCCGCCGCGGGACCACCACAGGATCGCCAGCCCGCCGGCGACCAGGCTGAGCGCCCCGTACCACGAGAACCGCGCGAAGCCCGCCGCGACGTCCAGCCCGCGGCCGAGTCCGTCCTCGTGGCGCCCGACCGGCGGGGCCGCACCGACTGCGGGGGCGGGGCCGACCGTGAAGACGACCTCACCGGCGGCCCGGTGGCCGTCCGCGCCGACGGACTCCCAGGCGACCCCGTAGGTGCCGTCGTCGAGTGCCGGCAGGGCGTACTCCACGGCGGTGGTCTCCGTGTCGACGACGCCGATCGGCGGCGCATCCCGGACGGCGCCATCCGAGGCGGACGTGACGGAGACGGTCAGCCGGCGCGGGTCGACAGGGTCGGTGAAGACGAGGCGGACGGTTTCGGGCGGCTCGGCCAGGACGCTGCGGTGCCCTGGCGTGCTGGACGCCAGCGCGGTGTGCGCGGCGGCGGGACGGGCGGACAACAGGCTCACGGCGGCGACGGCTGCGAGCAGCGTCGCGAGCCCCGCGGCCGCCCGGGCGCGCGGGAGGAGGACGCGCCCGCCGGACGCGCGCCGGGGCGTCACACCCCGCTCAGGCGCAGGTTCCCGTCTCACCCTGGCCCTGGGCCAGCAGCGCGAGCTGGTCCGCCGTGGCGTCGGAGATGACGTCGGTGTCACCCGCGATCCGCAGCTCCTGGAGCATCCCGCTGAGCGTGTCTCGCAGGTACAGGGACGTGCACGGCGTGACGAACGTGCCCGCGGAGCCCTCTTCGACCGGGATGAACACCCCGGCGAGCCGGCCCGTGACGGCGGACGACGACAGGATGTGGGCAAATCCCCCGTCCTGGCGCACGTTGACCGCGACGGCCACGTCGGCGGTGGGATCGGTCAGGCCGTTGCTGCCCGTCTGCTGTAGGAGCCGGCGCATGAGGGCGGCGATGCGGACGGCGGTGCCGTCGCGTGTCGAGCCCCCGATGCGGCAGGTGGCGGTGTCGCACACCGCCGCCGGCCGGGTGTTGTCGGTGACGAACTCGCGCAGCTGCGCCCCGACCTCCTCCGAGATGGCCGCCCGCCCTCCCAGGATGTAGACGAAGTCGGGGGCCAGCTCGGTCAGGGCCGCGGCCGTGCCCGCGTACAACTGCCTGCCGTCCTGCTCGTTCGGGGATCCCGCAGGCCGGGGCCCGGGCGTGAGCAGCACGGGGAACCCGTAGTAGGAGGCGACCGATCCGGCCGTGACGGCGTCCGGCCAGTTGTCCGCCGTGGCAACGAAGACGGCCTTCAGATCGGGGAAGCCCGGGTAGCGGGCGATGACGTTGCGCACCTCGCGGCTGATCGCCGCGGCCGTATCCTCGCGGCGGGGGCCGGACAGGCGCTGGACGGCGTAGCCGAGGTCCGCAAGCTCCTGCTCCACCCCCGGGGCGATCGCCTGCGTCCCGCCGAGGAGGTAGACGACCTGTTCGGGTCCGGGCTGGAGCACCCGCAGGAGCTCCGCCCTGGTCGCCGGCGCGAGTCGGTTCGGATCGACGCCGGGCTCGTCGGGCGCGTACGTGAACAGCAGCGGCGCGACGCCGAAGCCGAGCGCGCTCCCGGCCAGGGCGTCGGGGAAGTCATTCGACCGCGCGATGATGGCGTGGTCGGCGCCGTACTGCTCGAAGAGGCTCTCGGACACGGCGACGGCCTGAAGCACGGGATCGGTCGCACCCCCCCCGCAGCGCACCCGCAGGACCGACAGCTCCGCGGTGGACCGACCGTCGTCCGGCGCGTCGCACTGCGGTTCGACGGGCGGCAGCGTCCTGGCGAGCGGCCCCTCGTACGGCGTGTCGTTCGGCGCGATGTCGACCGCCGTCAGCGACCCGTCGTCGTAGAACACCAGGGACCGGAAGCGGACCTCCGTCGGCCGGCCCAGGCAGGGGCCGGGGATGCTCATGACGTAGCGGCCCCCGTCCAGGGCCCCGTCGAGGTCACAGGTCATCGCCTCGTCGGCGCGGATCACCTGGACCCGGACCTCGGACTGCTCGACGAAGAAGACGACGGCGTACTCGGTGTCGTCCTCGCCGTCCGTGTCCAGCGCCCATCCGACGAACGTGTTCTCGTTCGCCCAACTCGGGTCCGTCAACGGGTCCGTGGGCTCGGTCACGGCGACCGTCAGGTCGAGTTCCGCCTGGAAGTCGACGCAGAACTCGGTGACGTCCGCGCGCGGCTGAGGCACCGGCTCCGAGGATTCGGAGTCGGCGTCGAACGTGTCCCCGGCGGGATCCTGGTAGCAGCCGGCCTGGAGGAACGACGGTCCCGAGGTCGCTGAGCCCCCGGGGCGTCCGTGGAACGCGTCCAGGCGGGCGGCCGCGGCCAGGGCCTGGGCGCCGGCGGGTCGCATGGCGGTTCGATCCCCGGGTTCCGCCGCTGCGGAGGGCACGGCGCCGGCCGCCAGCAGCGACACGAGGACGAGTACGACCCCACCGGTGCGCATGCGCGCCGCGTTGGTGAACGGACTTGCCATGGGGCGGCTCCTGTGATCGTCGGTGGAGCGGGTCATCCTTCGGTGCCCTCGCAGTCGGGAGGGCAGACCGGCGGCGGTGGTGGCGGCGGTGGCGGTGGAGGCGGAGGTGGCGGCGGTGGAGGCGGAGGCGGCGGAGGTGGCGGCGGAGGTGGCGGAGGC
>JACCXR010000289.1 GCA_013696915.1 Euzebyaceae bacterium | reverse complement strand
GTACGTGTACGCCCTCCTCTCCAAAGAGTGGCTCGCGCGACGATCGCCGGGTTGAGGCATCCGGCGCCTTGACCTCGGCCCGTAGGGGCGAACGGTGTCGGAGTCGCGAACCTTCTGGTAGCGGCTGCACCCTGAAGGCAGGGATTCCGGGACGGTTGGACCTGCGAGCGACCCGCGAGCGACCTCCCGAGTACCGGGGATACCAGAACCGCTGCCTAGTCGCAGCGGCTGAGTCCCCTAAATGTCACGGCCACGCACACCCCCGCGGTCTCGCCGGCGATCAGCATTGGAACGGCGAACCAGATGAGGCTTGACGAACAAGGGCGTGGATGCCGGCGAAGGAGACCGAGCGAGGACGCTGCCAGCAAACCCTGTCAGGGGAGCGTCCCCGGTGTCGGGCCTCGGCCTGCCGGTCCATGACCGTGTCAACGACCAACTACCACTGGATTGAGTCAGAATCGGTGTGCAGGGCCGCGGTCACCAACGCCCACCCGAGGACCGCGAATCCGAACATCCAACCGCCGATCACGAGACGGGCGAGCACGAACGGACCGAACAGGGCAGGGGTCATCGGAACGAACACGTACACACCGAGGAGCAGCGGAACGAGGCGACGCCATCCCCGCCATCGCCCGACGCGGATGACGGCGATCCCAGCCACGATCAGCGTCACCCCGATGAGCACGGACGAGACACCGTAGAGGCTGTCGAGCATGTCGGTGCGACCACTGGGATACGCCGAGTCCGCCCCGGCTATCGCCACGAGTTCCGTCACGGTCAGAAGTGCCATGCCGGCGATCGCACCCCACGCCCCCCACCGACCAAGCCGACTCGTCCCCAGCGCGGCTGATCGCCACAGGCCGTACAAGCCTGCGAGGAGCCCGACGTGGTGGATGGCGAAGAACACCTGGAGGGCCGTGAAGCCTCGGGGGGTGAGCGGATAGCTGTAACGGTCCTCGCCCACCGCCGGGTCGACCACGATCATGAAGATGGCGGCGGCCACCCCCGCCAGACCCGCCACAAGGCAGACCCAGCCCCACTGCCCCACCGAACGAGAGGACCGTACGGAAGACGCGCTGACGACCATTGTTCGCTCCTTACGGACGACGTGCTATCGGCTCAGTCGACGACGAGGGCGGCAGTCATGGCGTCGTGACCCGGCACCGAGCAGAAGATCCGGTAGGTGCCGCGCTCCAGATCGACCCGCAGGCGCGCGCTGCGGCGTTCGGGCAGCGCCTGAGAGAGCACGGTGTTCTCGACGCTGAACGTGTGCAGGGTCAGGTCGGCGTTGTTGACGTACAGCGTGCCGCCGCTGGGCACCCGCACTGCACGCGGAAGAAACGCAAAGCCGCGCACCTCGACCGTCACGTCATCGGGCTGGGCGGTGGCGACGGGGGTCAGGAGGGCCGCGACCGCACTGAACATCACCGCTGCCGACAGCAGACCCGCGGCTGCCACCGTCAGGCGGCGGGCGCCGGTCGGCGAGGCTTGCCGCCAGGCGCCGACCGCGCCGGCGACCGCGGCCACGCGGACGACCAGCGTCGCGGCGTGAACGAACGTGATCGGCGATGCGGGGGCGGCGAGATTCGGCAGCGAGAACGGGGCTCCGGTGACGATCAGCAGCAGGTTGGTGATGCCGAGGACCGCGATTCCTGTCCGGTGGTAGCGGCGGAGCAGGAGTAGGCCGACAAGCGTCAGCGCCGCCCCCGTCGCGAGCGGCGGGATGACCTCGCCGACGAGGGCCGGCGCGATGAGATCTGCCGCGCCTGCGACCACGCTGACCCCCACCAGGAGACGGACCCAGACCCGGTCCGGTCGTACGGCGTGGGCAGGCTCGACATCAGTGTTACTGGGGGTGGTTGTCATGGTGTGCTCCTCCTGGCATGTCGGCGTCAGAACCGGCGTCCCGCGGGCGCCCCGTGCGCGTCCAGCTGCTGCAGCAGACCGAGCATGTCGAGGGAGGACCAGTGCTCGATGAACTTCCCGTCCGGTCCGATGCGGTTGATCTCGACGACCGCATAAATGACGCGCGTGCCCGTCGGCGGGATGTCGAGGAACGTCCCCTCGTGGGTGCCGTGGGCCGTGAGGCGATGCACCACCGTGTCGTCCTCGGCGATCTCGGCCTCGACGGTGGCGTGGTGGTCCGGGAAGGCTCCGCGGAGCGTCGTCACCCACTGCTTGACGCCCGCCACACCGTGCGGTGGTGTGGCGCCGGGCAGGGCGGGGATGTGGTGGACGATGTCGGCAGAGACGAGCTCGTCGACCACGGCGAGATCCCCTTGGTTGAAGACCTCCTCGACGATGCGGCGGCCGCGGGTCTTCAGCTCTTCCGGTGTCAGCATTGGTTCGCCTCCGCGTCTCCGAGTGCTGCTGGCCTCACGGTGCCGGCTTCCACGCGGAACACCGTCGCAGCATGCGCCACCTCGGCGGCCGTGGACACGACGAGCCCTCCCCGTTTACTGGAAGTTTGTGAGGCAGGCGACGTCTGGATTGCCGCCCCTCGCGGCGTGCCGCCGACGACCATCGGGCCCCCGGTCGATTTAGGCTGGTGCCGGAGGCGAGTTCGCGTGTTGAGTCCCGATGTGACGTTCGGTGCGCTGCTCAGGCGCCACCGCCTGGCAGCCGGCCTGACCCAGGAGGGCCTTGCCGACCGCGCCGGCCTGAGCGCCAAGGCGGTCAGCGACCTCGAGCGAGACCCTGGCCGCACCCCCCGGCTGGACACCGTGACGCTGCTGGCCGACGCGCTCGCCCTTGCCCCGGAGCAGCGAGCCGACCTGCTCGGCGCCGCCCGTCCGGTCAGCGTCCCACCCGGTGCCGGGGGCCTCCCCCAGCGTCCGCGACAGCTCGTGCCACGACCGCTCACGCCACTGATCGGGCGCGCTGGGGTCGCGGCGGCGTTGGTCGACGTGCTCCGGCGGGGCGATCTGCAGCTGCTCACGCTGACGGGGCCCGGTGGGGTGGGCAAGACACGGGTAGCGATCGAAGTGGCCCGACGATTGGCGGACGACTTCACCGATGGCGTCGTGTTCGTGGATCTAGCGCCGCTGCGCGACTCCGGACTGGTGCTCGCGACGGTCGGCCGACGTCTGGGGGTGGACGAGCGCGACGCAACCCCGCTGCATGAACTCCTCACGGCGTCGCTCCAGGACCGGCACCTGTTGCTGCTGCTGGACAACTTCGAGCACGTGCTCGAGGCGCGCCATGCGGTTCTCGGCCTGCTGGAGGCCTGCCCCGGCCTGGTGACGCTCGTGACCAGCAGGGTGGCGTTGCGCGTGCGCGGAGGGCAGGACTATCGGATCGCGCCGTTGACTGTGCCGCAGGAAGCCGACTCGCCGGAGGCGTTGGTCCGCTCACCGGCCGGGGAGCTGTTCCTGGAGCGCGCCCGAGCCGACGGCACGGAGCTGCGGCTGAACGCAGAAACGGCGCCTGCCGTCGCTGAGATCTGCCGTCGTCTCGGGGGGCTGCCTCTCGCCATCGAGCTGGCGGCGGCCCGCCTGCGGCTCTTGCCGTTGCCCACACTGCTGTCGCGGTTGGACCGACACCTGCCGTTGCTCGAGGGGGGACCGCACGACCTGCCGGACCGGCAGCGGACCATGCGGGACACCATCACGTGGAGCTACCGGATGCTCAACGCTCCGCAGCAGGCGCTGCTCCGGAGGTTGTCCGTATTCGCCGGGGGGTGCACGCCAGACGCGGTGGAGGCCGTGTGTCCGCCCGATGACGGCGAACCGGCGTTGCTGGACCGGCTGGCCGCGTTGGTGGACAGCAGCCTTGTGCGGTTGGATGACCTGCCGGCGGCGCCCAAGGCTGGCGACGCGACCGGCGGGCCCCGTGTCGTGCTGCTCGACACCATCCGTGAGTACGGCCTCGACCAGCTCAGCGCAGAGGACCACGCCGACGCCTCCGCGCGTCACGCTGCGTACTACCTCAGCCTTTCCGAGGGTGGGCAGCGGGAGCTGGCGGGTCCCGCTACGGGAACGCGGCTGGCGCGGCTGGAGCGAGAGCACGGCAACCTGCGGGCCGCGCTCGGCTGGGCGGTGCGAACCAGCCCGGCGACGGCGGTGCGCCTGGCCGCCGCGCTGTCGGACTTCTGGGAACAACGCGGGTACCTCAGTGAGGGCCGCCGATGGCTGAGCGAGATCCTCGAGGATGTCGACGCCACCGTCACCGTGTCTCCATCCGTGCAGGTGCAGGTGCTCCTTGGCGCGGCCACGCTGGCCATCCAGCAAGCGGCCTACAGCGAGGCGGAGATCCGCTGCGCGCAGGCCTTCGCCCTGGCCGAGGAGCACGGTGACCAGCTCGCCCTCATCGCCGCCCTCAACACCCGCGGCTTGCTGGCACGCCATCAGGACCGTTACGCCGATGCGGGGAAGGACCACCGCAAGGCGCTCGCCTCCGCCGCGGCGACTTCGGATTTGAGCGGCGAGGCCGCAGCCCTCTACGGTCTCGCGTCCGTGGCCATGTTCGCCGGCGACGTCACCCGTGCCAAGACCCTGCTCGAGGAGAGCCTGGCCGTGGCCCGCCGCGCCGGCGATCAACGCGCCATCGCCAACGCCGGGTTCCTGCTGAGCTGGCAGGCAACCAACGCCGGCAGGTACGAGCAGGCCGAGGCGGTCGGGGCAGAGACGCTCGTGCTGTGTCGCTCCCTCGGGAACCCCGGCCAGACGGCCGAGGTGCTCTTCGCGCTCGGGACCGTCGCGCAGTTCAAGGGGGAGCACGACCGTGCGGCGACCCTCTTCGGGGAGTGCCTCGTGCTGCACCGTCGCCGGGGTGATGAGCACAGCATCGGGCGGGTCCAGAGCGCCCTGGGTATCACCGCGCTCCACAGGGGCGACCCGGTACTCGCCCTGACCCTGCTGGAAGCGGGCCTCGCGATCGAGCGCCGCTACGAGGATCGCTGGGGTCGGGCGATGTCGCTGACGCTGCTCGCCCATGCCGAGCTGGCCATGGCCAACGACACGCGCGCGCAGGCGCTGCTGACCGAGGCGGCCGGCCTGTTCCAAGAGATCGGCAACCCGCTGTACCTGTCCTGGTGCCTGGAAGGCCTCGCCGGGGTGGCGGCCGTCCGAGGCCGTCATGAGCACGCCGCCGACCTCGACGGTGCGCGCGAGACAGTTCGGAACCAGACCGGGATGCTCCTTCCCCCCGCGCACCCGGCCGGCTATGCGCGCACGCTGGCGGCGGTGCGGGACGCCCTCGGCGAGGAGGCCTTCGACGCGGCCCGCACCGCTGGGGGCGCTCGGCCGGTGGACCAGACCATCGTCGCCGCGCTGGCGGACGCCTGAAACCGAAGTCGCGGCCTTGCCATGAGGCAAGAAAGCCGGACCGCCGGCAACCCCCAGCAGACCCAGGCGTCCGCTCGCCTGCTGGGCTCGACTCCCAGATGCAAACGCCCCAGGAGGTCATCAGGTTGCCGCCGCCAGCAGGCTCGCGGTGAGGGTGTCGCGCAGCCACACGGTGTACTGCTCGGGCGGCCAGCCCCACGACTCACGCAGCATCAGGTGGACCTCTGAGGAGGTCAGGGTCCACACCACCGCTGCGGCGTCCTCTTCGGACAGGCCCTCGCGGAGGGGTCCATTACTGGCGATCCACGCCACGACCGCCCGCATCGCGTCCCGACGCTGTCGGAGTTGCATGTCGTCGCGCAGCGCGGCTGCCTCGCGATCCACGGTCGCGGCGCTGCGCAGGACGTCGTCCATGGGACGGAAGCGTTCCAGCTGTTCCGTCATGCCCGCCGCGAACATCGCCAGCTGCCGGCGCTGATCGGTCTCCTGTCTCACCGCCTGCGGACCGGGTCGGTCGAGCAGCGCGACGTCCTCGTCGTCGCCGCCGACAACGACGTCGAGGACCTCCTTGAGCAGTGCGATCTTCGAGCCGAAGGCCTTGTACACCGTGTCGGGGGAGACACCGGCACGGCGAGCGATCGACGCGATGGTCGTGGCGGGATAGCCGTGCTCGAGGAACAGCGCCCTGGCGCCGGTCACCATGCGTTGGCGGGTATCGCGTGCCTGCGCTTCTCGCAGCGGCGAGCGGTAGGGGCGTTGGCTCTTGACGGCGTCCCACTTTTGATCTAGCGTCGCTATATCGGATAGAGTACCACTCGTTCGGACCTAGCAGAGTCGGCAGGAGCCATCATGACCAGCGCAACCGAACCGTCCACCAGCAGCGCTAACCGATCCGAGGCGTTCACCGTCATCCAGCGCATCTTCGACGAGGGGTTCGCCACCGGCGACATCAGCGTGGTCGACGAGCTGTGCTCACCAGACCTGCTCGAGCACCAGTTCGGGCTGGTCGGCGAAGGCCCCGACGCGATCCAGAAGGTCAAGCAGGCCATCCAGGGTCTTCATCAGACCGTGCCTGACATCTCCTTCGCCATCGAGGACTCCGTCGAGCAAGGTGACACCGTTTGGGTGCGGGTCCGAGCGCGCGGCACAGCATCGGGTCCGTACTTCGGCCCGCCGAGCGGCCGGCCCATCGACATCACCGTGATCGACGTCGCCCGCGTCGTCGACGGCCGCATCGTGGAGCACTGGGGAGTTCCCGACCGCTTCGCCATGCTCGCCCAGACGGGCGCGCTCGACCGGCTCGCTTGAGCCGTGTCGCGCCCGCGCCGGGCACGAGGATGCCCATCCCTCCGAGCACCACGGCTCGCGCGGACAACGGCGTATCGACGCCTACTGCTGGCGCAGGAACTGCAGCACTGCCAGCACCCGCCGGTGCTCTCGCTCACCTGCGTGCAGGCCCAGCTTGGTGAACACGTTTCGTATGTACCCCTCAACCGTCTTCGGGCTGACGAACAGCTCTTCGGCCAGCCCGGCGTTGGTCAAGCCCTGGGCCATGAGGGCGAGCACCTGGCGCTCGCGGTCGCTGAGCTCGGCAAGCGGGTCTCGTTCGCGACGGCGGCTGATGAGCCGTGACACCAGCTCCTGGTCGATGACGACGTGACCGGCCGCGACGCGACGTACGTCGGCGGCGAAGGCGCTGAGGACGGACACACGGTCCTTGAGGAGGTAGCCCACTGCGCCGTCGAACTCTTCCATCAGCCGCAATGCGTGGTGCACCTCGACATACTGCGACAGCAGCATCAGCCCGACGTCCGGGGCGAAGGAGCGGATCTCCGCGGCCGCCTCGATGCCCTCGTCGGCAAAGCCCGGCGGCATCCGTAGGTCCGTGATGACGACGTCGGGGGGATCGCGTCGGACCTGACGGACCAATTCAGCACCGCTGCGGGCCTGGCGGGTCACCTCGAAGCCCACCTCGGTGAGGATGCGCGCCATCCCTTCCCGGAACAGCACGGCGTCGTCAGCGACGATCACACGCACGGCAGCACTGTCCGGATGCGGGTCCCGCCGCCGACGGGACTGTCCAGGGAGAGCGTGGCGCCAACCGCAGCGAGACGGTCTTGCAGGCCCTGCAGTCCGCTCCCGACCCCCTGTCGTGCACCACCGCAGCCATCATCGCTCACCTGCACCTGCAGTCCCGCCGCGACCTTCACGATCTCGACCGTGACCACCCCGGCACCCGAGTGGCGCGCCGCGTTGGTCAGCGCTTCGCTGACCACGTAGTACGCCGTCGTCTCGACCTCCGGAGGCAGCCGACCGGCAAGGGCGACGGTCAGCCGGGAGGGGATGGCTGACCGGTCCGCCAGCATGCGCAACGCGGGTTCGAGGCCCGATTGCGTCAGCACCATCGGGTGCAGGCCGCGGGCGAGCTCGCGGAGCTCGGCGGTCGCCTCGAGCAGCTGTGACCGCACGGCCCGAACGCGCGCGGCGAGCTCGGGCGCACCGGTCGCCTTCGCCTGCTCCTCCAGCGACCCGAGCTCCAGGCCCATCGTCACGAGGCGTTGCTGAGCGCCGTCGTGGAGGTCCCGTTCGATCCGTCGGCGGGCCGCGTCCTGTGCAGTGACGATGCGCCGTGCTGCGGCCTGGAGCTCCTGAGCCTGTTGCTGCTGAGCGATCACCAGACCGGTCTGCGCGAGCAGGTCACCGAGCAGCCGGGCCTCGCCCGGTGTGAGCGCCTCTCCGACCGGTTTGCGGAGGGTGATCGCTCCGAGCACCGTGCCGTGGTGGACCACCGGCCGGACATGCCGGTGCGGGCCGCGGTCCAGCTCCCCCAGACCCGACGACTCTGGCGGGTCGGGTCGGCGGGGCCAACCGGCCTGCGGGAGCAGGTGGGTCTCCTCACCGACCCAGACGACCACCTCGGTGGCACCGATCGCGTTGGCGATCGTGGCGGCGATCCCGTCGAGCAGGTCCTCGGGTGCCTCGTCCAGCTGCGCGGACAGCTGGGACAGGGCCTCGTAGGGCGTCGCCCGGTGACCGTAGACGAGCCGGTCGGCCAGACGCTGGGCGCGCCGGCGCAACGGCTCGAACGCCACGGCGACGACCGCGGTGGTCAGCAGGGAAAGCCACCCGGACCCGACCGGGATGAGGGCTCCGACACCCACAACGATCCCGACGTAGCCGACCGTGACAACGAGCACCAGGAACCCGATGACCAGCGTCTTGTTGATCACCGGGTCGATGTCATACAACCGATACTTCAGGATGGCGATGCCCGCGGCGACCGGGATCAGCGGAACCGCGAGCAGCCCCGGCACCGAGCTCCCGAACACGACCAGACCCGTGACGAGCACCACCATGGCCATGACGGTCGCGTAGACCACCCAGCGCATCTGGCGTGCCTCGTCGCCGCGCGCCCTGCGCAGCCGCACCACCACCGCGGCGGTCCACAACACCTGGAACAGCGTGTAGTTGGGCAGGAGGTAGGGCCAGAGCCGCCCGACCACCGCAGCGCCAGGCAGGTCGAAGGGATGGGATGAAACCAAGCCGATGCGGTCATGATCCACCGGCCACAGCGCGGACATCGTGGCCATCAGCGCGGCAACGGCGACCATGGTGACCCCGGCGCGGCGCCAACGGAGTGACAGCATCCGGCCGTGCGGGAACGCCATGAAGGCCCAGCCGAACAAGGCGATCGCCAGTGGGAGGGGCCACACGCCGATCCAGCCGATCCACGACGCGCCGGGCAGCGGGCCTGCGACCCGGCCGTACTGGCGGCCGAAGAACATCACGGCGGAGACCACACCCACGGCCACGAGCAGCCAGCCCTCCCGATGCCGTGGCCGCATGCGCACGACGTACAGGCCCACGGCGGCGAAGGACGCAGCGATCAGCCCGTTGTGAGCGTTGTCGAGATGGAAGCCCAGGGCCCAGCCGTAGCCGACGAGGGCCGCGACCAGCAGGGCCACCATCGCAAGGCCCGCCTCGAGGGCTATCGGCGGGGCTTCCGCGTACCCCTCCGTCGCCTCTGCCGCCTCTGACATAGCCGAATGCTAGGCCGCGCCGTCCTGGCCGCGGTAGAGGGTTTTCCCTGAGGAAAGTCCCGGGAGAGCACGGGTGCGCGGCACTGGGTCGCTGGGTGACCGTTGATGCGTCGCCAACCGACCAGGAGGAACACCCGATGACCACGTCACTCACGACTCGCGCACGCCGCTCCCCCGCTTCGGCGAGCCCCACCCGGGCGGGCGGCGTCTGTCTCGCCCTCGCCGGGGTCGCCTTCTTCGCCGGCGGTATCACTCACCCGCAGCCCAGGATCGAGAGGATCGAGAGCACCAAGATCGAGACGCTGTACGACATGTTCGTGCAGCCCACGTGGTATCCCTCGCATACGTTGCTGCTGGTGTCATTCGCGCTGTTCGCGACTGCCATACTGCTGTTCCGCAAGCGGGGCGATCTCGGTCCCCGCTTGGCCCGACTGGTGAACGTGGTCAGCGTTCTCTTTGTCGTTGGCACCCTGTCCATGGCCGTCCACCTGCTCGATGCGGTGGGGGCAGAGTCCATCGCGGACGGACAGCCCGCGCTGGTCTACTGGGTCGCCGTGTGGAACGAGACGATCTTCAGCACCCTGTGGGGACTGGGCATCGTTACGCTCGCCGTGGCCGGCGGACTCACCCGGACTTTGGGCAACCGCATCGTCATGCCGATCGGTGTGGTCGGCGGCGTGGCCTGGTGTCTGGCCGCGGCGACCGTCGCGTTCACTGACCTGTTCGACCATCTGTTCCCGGTCGCCGGGACGCTGATCCCGGTCTGGGCCGTCGCCGTCGGGGTGAGTTGGGCAGCGCGGCCGTCTCCGCCGGCCTTCGCAGCGGAACGCGGGTCGACGTGACCGATCTGGCTGACACGGCGCTGGCGCCGGCTCAGCCATCCGGTGGCACCCGACCGGGTCCTTAACGGCGATACCACCTCGCACGACGTGGTGACACATCAGGATCTGCGGGCCACGGGGTCAACACGGGACCGGCCGGCGCCCGACCGGCTGAGTCGGGGAGTGACGACCACGGAGCCTCAGCCCTCGGACCCGCCTACAACCGCCATGGTGGTGGGGCTCCAGGCCGATGCCGAGGCGCCACGGGTCTCGCGCTGCCCCCTACGGGACTCGTACCTGCGGCACCGGCTTCCAACGCTGGTCAGCAGACGCTGCGTCACCGACTGACGTCGACCCTCGACGCCTCAAAGCGAACATGGGATAGTCGAAGGGTCGATGGTGAGGAGATGCCATGGTGGATATCAAGAAGTGGACGGTGGACGTGACCCTCGAGGAGACCGAGGACTGGACCGTCGCGATGGCCACGCTGCGGATGGGCGACGCAGAATGCACCGCGCGGGGGGAGGCGCATCGCAGCCCCGCGGATCCCAACGTCCCGCGGATCGGCGAGGAGCTCGCCGCCGCCCGAGCCCTTGGCGAGCTGTCCGGCAAGCTGGTCCAGGAGGCGGCGATGATCTTGGAGGACGCCCTCGGCCGCCACGTGGAGCTCGCCAGATAGCCCTGCCCAGGGCAGGCGGTCCCCGGCAGCGGCCTCAGCTGCCAGGGGGCTGGTAGTTCACCGTGACCTCCCGGGTCTGGTCGACCTCCTCTGGGGTGAGCAGGGTGACCAGCTCGCAGGACACCGCCCCGCTGCTGCTGACGGTCATGCTGACCGCTGCGGCTGTCACGTTGTCCGGCATCTCCATCACGCAGTACACGTCGACGTCGCCGAACGCGAAGTAGAGGCTCTCCACGCGGCCTCCGAGTTCCTCCGCGAGCTTGCTGATGGCGTTTCGCCGCGATGTTCCGCCTTCGCGAAGCACACCCTGCAGGCCCTCGTGGGTGTACCGCGCCCTCACCATGTACATGGCCATGGCCATCTCCCTCCCGCTCATGAGCCTCGACGAGGCCCGTCGGCTCAACCTCCTCCCGATCGCGCAGCAGGTCAAGCGGACGCGCGGCACGCGCACTGCTCGACCACCGTCGCGAGGCGGTGCGCGACGTTGCCGGCATGCCGAGGCTCCGTGCGAGCTGCCGCACACCTGCCGTCCCTGGGGCTCACCCATGGCGCGACCTGGACCACCGGATGTTCGCCGCCCAGGTCGAGGCACTCGTCGGCGCCGGCTACCGGACCCTCACCTGGGACCTGCGCAGGCACTGACGGTCCAAGCCCATCGGAAGGACCCCGCTCACCATCGGCGACCTCACCGCCGACCTGCTCGCGCTCCTGGACGCCGTGGGAGCTGCGCGCCCCCTGTGCCCTCTCGGCCAGTCGCTCGGCGGATATCTCGTGCAGGAGGTGGTCTACCGCCACCCCGAGCAGGTCAGGGCCGTCGTCTTCGTCGGCACGACCAGCACCAGGAAGCCCATCGCGCGCTGGGAGCGCTGGGCGCTGCAGTCCTCGTCATGGTGGCTGCGGCTGTCGCCCGACCACGACCTCCGCCCTCGGATCGTCAGATCGACGGCGAGATCGGCACCGGCCTGGGCCGCGCACGAGCCGCGCTGCCGCTACGAGGTCATCCCTGACGCCGACCAGGACAACCCCGCGGCGTTCAACCGGATCCTGCTCGAGTTCCTGGCCGAGCAGCACGCGACCAACGGCGGGGAAGGACCAGTTCGACCCCCGGGCGCACCTTCGCCGCGGTGAGGGTCGGGCGGAGGAACGTCCAGCCGCGGACGAGGAGGTGGCCTCCCCTTCATCAGCTGAAGAGCCGCACCAGCCGTCAGTCGGCCTACGTGGTCACCGGGCCGTCGAGCACCTCGCGCAGCTCGGCGACATGCCGCGCGTACTGCTTCCGGCCGGTGCGAGTCATCGCAACCCAGGGCTGGCTGCCCGGGCCGCGGCCGGTCTTTCGGGTTCGGACGTGAGACCGCTCACCGGTCCAAGCCCTCGACCTCGGTGAGGGCTGCAGCCACCTCGCGACAGCGCCGCGCCTGCCATGCAAGGCTCAGGCCAAGCGCCGGGCCCATGACCAGCCCGAGCAGCGCATAGGACGGATCCTCGAGCGTGGTGGCCATCACGAGTGCTTTCCAAAGGCAAGGACACCGGATAGTTGCATGAGGGGCAACTATCTGATGCCTCCTCCCCTCCCACCGTCGCTGGCCAGCAGGGAGGCGACGACCGTGCCCCAAAGGACCCCGCCAGCACCGAACCCGACGAGACCGAGCGCGGCGTCCGCGCCGGCGATGACGAGTCCCACGCCCCCAGCCATCGCGACCCCGAGCAGCGACGCCGCCGTCACCATGAAGTGCGGCTGTCGGAACAGTCGGGCGAGCGGTACGAAGTGCAGCGCGACGATGGAGCAGACGGCCGGAGGGATGGCACCCGGCGATCCAGTCCAGACGAGGGCGGCCACGGCCATGACGATCGCGACCCCCTGCAGGATGCTGATCCTGTTGAACCTACGAGGCCAGTCATCAGGCAGGGAGACGTCAGAAGACGACGGCGATGCCGGCATACACACCACCCAAGCGGCCGTGGCCACTGCCGTCAGAGAGGCCCACGCCAGCCCGGTCACACCCGTGCCGTCAACGGCGCTCAGGCCGCTGAGCACCCAGAGCAGCGCGAACCCCGTCATCGCCAGGTTCGCGGCTCGAGACAGATCCCACGACATCATCCGGTCAGCAGACTGACACACGGAGAGCCCCGGTGAGGCGCTACGACGTTGCCACGACCGGTTGTCGGAGGATGGTGCGTTGCTTCTCGGGTGCGACTCTGCGGAAGTCGCTGAGGTAGATCTCGTGGTGCTTGCCCACCATGCTGAGCCGGTTGCGGGGGAGGAACTCGTCGTGCAGATGGGCGAGCACCTCGGCCTCGTCATCGAACGAACCGATGTGCAGCGTCTGCACGCACCGGCCTTCCGACAACGTCTCCAAGCGGACGTCGTCCAGGCGCGCCGGCCGGTTCCTGGCTGCGGCCTGCTCCATGGCGGCGAGGAGCCTGTCCTGCTGGATCCATTCGGGGACCATGAGCATCAGGGTCCATTCCCACCGCGACTTGTCTCGCCTGGCCCTGAAGGAGTTCATGTCCTCGGCCCACCACAGCCCTTCGAGAGGGGGCACGACGTAGTCGCGTCGCAGCTCCACCTTGCTGCCGAACTTCAACTTGTACGCGACCGGGTAGAGCGCCGCCAACGCCTCGGCGAAGGCCGGCGAGGTGTTCGGATCGCCGTGGCCGTCGATCATCAGGTACTGCAGGTCGGGCACGTCGACGACACGGAGCTGCTGCGGTCTGGCCCGGTAGGCGTCGAGCGTCCTCTTGAAGTCCACCTTGTCCGTCATCGAGCCACCGTCACGTCGCCGCCGCGTCGGTCGGCGCAGCCAGCCCGAGGGCGTGCGCGGCGAGCCGCAGCCCTTCAGCCGGCGGGACGCCGAGGTCCCGCATCCGGGAGGCGTACGCAGCGGCCTGGGCGGCTGCTTCGGCGTGGGTGCCGTCGGTCGAGATGTAGGTGCCATGGCGGCCGCGGGTCTCGATCACGCCGGCACCCTCCAGCTCGCGGTAGGCCCGGGCCGCCGTGTTGGGCGCGATGCCGAGGTCACCCGCCAGCCGCCGGACGGTCGGCAAGCGCGCACCGGCGGTCAGCGCACCTCGCTGCACGAGGTCGACCACCTGCGCACGGACCTGCTCGAAGGGCGGGGTGGGGCTGGTCGTGTCGATCTGGATCAGCAGCCCGCTCACCCGCCGGTCGAGGCGTGGAAGTCGCGGGTCGGCCAGAGCCGGTCCTGCACGTAGCGCTCCGGGCCACCGTGGCGCCCGGCGAACGCGAGGAGGCTGGCGCGCCGCGCGAACCGGGTGAGCGCACGTTGGCGGTGGGAGGCCCCGGCCCACAGCAACGGGGTGAGGACGCTCAGCAGCCCAGCGACGACGAGCAGCCCAACGGGGGAGAAGATCGGTTCCACTGCAGCTCCAGAGCGTGTCGGACGGACGGTCGTCGTACTGTATTGCCTTTGTCGCAATGTGGCGATACGAACCGTCGACGGGCTGAGGACCGGCTACCCGGGGCTCCCGAGTCCCTATGCTCGGCCCATGTCCTCCTCGGAGCCGGTGGTCGTCACCCATGGCCTCGGGCGCCGCTACGGGGATCTGGTCGCCTTGGAGGAGCTGGATCTGGCCGTGAGGCCGGGTGAGGTCGTCGCGCTGCTCGGGCACAACGGGTCGGGTAAGACCACGGCGTTGCGGTGCATCGCCGGCGACCTCGTCCCCACGGCGGGGATGGTCAGGGTGGACGGCGCGGACCCGCACGCGGAGCCCGAGGGGGAGCAGGCGAGGCGCGCCCTGGCCTTCATCGCGGACACGCCGGTCTTCTACCGTGACCTGACCCTGGATGAGCACCTTGCGCTGGTGGCCGCGGCCTTCGACGAGCCGGGACGGGTCGAGTGCGGGCAGGCGGTGCTGGCGGAGCTCGGGATGAGCGCGAAGCGCACGGCGCGCCCCCATGAGCTGTCCAGCGGGCAGCGGCAGAAGGCGTTGCTCGCCTGCATCGCCGCACGGCCGCTGACGGTCCTGCTGCTCGATGAGCCGGTGCTGCGGCTCGACCCGAGCGCGCAGCGGTGGCTGCATGGCTGGCTCGTCGCGCAGGCACACGAGGGCGTCGCCGTGGTGCTCACCACCCATCAGCCGCGTTTCGCCGAGGGCCTGGCCGACCGGGCGGTGTGCCTGGTGGAGGGGCGCGTCCAGAGCGACGAGCCGTTCCCCCAGTTCCTCGCCCGCGGCGGTGACGAGGAGATCGGCGGCCAGGGGTGACCGAGGCCGGGCCCGGCGTCGGGGGGGCTGCGCTGCTGGCCGATCGCACGCGCGCGTCAAGACGGCTGCGGCCTCGTGACGTCGCCTATCGCGTCTACATCATCGTGCTGTTGGGACCGGCTGCGGCCATCGCGCTGGAGTCGGTCGTGCTGGCGGCGACGGCGTTGCTCGGGCTCCCCCTTCCGCTGACCGACCTGGGGGATCTGCAGCGCGCCGCCGCGCTCGCGTCGGCCGGTGTGGCGCTGCTGACCTGCGCTGCGGTGCACACCGGCGCCTGGCGCGGTCCGTTCACCCTGGATCGGGCGGACGCGGCCTGGCTGCTCGGCAGCTCCCTGCCGCGACGCGACCTGCTCGCACCGCGCCTGCACCACGCCGCGGTGCTCGGGGCAGTGGTCGGCGGCGGTGCCAGCGCCGTCGTCGCGGTCGTCCTCGCGCAGGTCCTCGGATCCGCGATGCTCGCAGCCGCAGCGGTCGCCGCGGCAGCAGGAGCCGGGTTGGGCCTCCTCGTGACCGCGACCTCGTGGTGGGTGCTGCTGCGGCGGGGTCGCGCCGCGGTGGTGCTGCGGGGCACGCCGGTGCTGGGGACGCTGATCCTCGCCGGCACGATCCTGGCACTGCTGCGGCCGTCGCTCGGCTGGGTCGTCGCGTGGTCAGGGCCCTGGGGATGGATGGTGCAGTCGCTGGCTGCGGCCTCGGCGGGCCTTTGGCTCGCCGCGCTCGGCTGGGCCGGGCCGTCGCTGGTCGCCGGGCTGGCTGCGACGCGCTGGATGCTCCGCGAGGCGGGACATGCTCCGGCGGAAGCGCTCAGGCTGCGCTCCCAGCACGCCGCCGCCGTCGCGGCTGCCATGTTCCTCGGCGAGCTCGACGCCTACGCCGAGGTGCGGCGCGAGGCCCTGACCGCGTTGACCACACCGTCGGGCCTGCGCGCGCCCCTACAGGCGCAGAGCCGCGCCGTCATCGATACAGCTGTGTGCTGCACTGGTGACGTCTACGACGACCTGATCCCGTTCCTTGGCTATGCCGCGCTTCGCGTTGGCACGTCGATGTGGCATGGCGTTGAAC
>JACCXR010000203.1 GCA_013696915.1 Euzebyaceae bacterium | reverse complement strand
GGTCACGGCCGCGCTCCGCGCCGCCGGCGTGCGGCTCAGCGAGGATGCCGTCGTCGGCGCCGACCCCGCCGCGCCGGCGCTGCCCGGGACCGCCGAGGATGCGGTCGGCCCACGGGCGATCCGGGCGCTGCTCGAGCGCGGAGTGCGCGAGTCGCGGCAGCTGCGCCTGCAGTACTTCGCCTCCTCGCGCGGCGGGGCCGCGACCGACCGGGTCGTCGACCCGTGGGCGTTCCGCGACGACCTGCTGCGCGGCTACTGCCACCTGCGCGAGGGCGAGCGCACCTTCGCCGTCGACCGCATCGGCCGGGCGCGGCTGCTCCCCACCGGCATCGAGTTCCGGCCCTGAGGTGCGGCTACGCGGCGTCGAGGTCGGCGAGCTCGTCGGCGGACAGCTCCAGATCGGCAGCCTGCAGGCTGTCGAGGATCGTCTCGGGGCGGCTCGCACCCGGGATGGGGATTACGACCGGCGCCTGCGCGAGCCCCCACGCCAGCGCCACCCGCTGCGGCGACACCCCGTGCGCCCGCGCGACGGCCGCGAAGGCCGCGTGACGGTCGCCGAGCGCCGACGCGTCGCCGATCCCGCCCAGCGGGCTCCACGGCAGGAACGCGATGCCGTGCTCGGCGCAGAAGGCCAGCTCGTCGCCGGAACTGCGGAAGCGCGGTGAGAACTCGTTCTGGACGCTCGCCAGCGGCACGAGCTCCATCGCGGCCCGGATCTGCTCCACGGTCGCGTTGGAGATCCCGACCAGTCGGACCTTGCCCTCCTGCTGCAGCTCGGCGAGCGCGCCGACCGACTCGACGTACGGGATCGTCGGGTCGGGGCGATGGAACTGGTACAGGCCGAGGGCGTCGGCGCCGAGCGCCTTGAGGCTCGCCTCGCAGGCGCGCCGCAGGTACTCCGGCCGGCCGTCGAGCCCCCACGACCCGTCGGCTGCGCGCGTGTGCCCGCCCTTGGTGGCGACGAGCACGTCTTCCGGGTCCTGTGACCAGGTCTGCAGCGCCCGCGCGATCAGCCGCTCGCCGTGGCCGATGTCTCCGGCGTCGACGCAGTAGGCGTCGGCGGTGTCGATCAGCGTCACGCCGGCGTCCAGGGCCGCGTGGATGGTGCGGACGCTGTCGGTCTCGGTGGGGCGGCCTTCCAACGACATCGGCATCTCGCCGAGACCGATCGCGGACACGGGCCGGTCGGCGATCCTGCGGGTCTGCATGCTCCAGGTGCTCCTTCACGGTCGACGGGTCGGTGCAGTCCTACCCGGGCCCACAGGACGCAATCCGGACGGGGTCGTTCCCGGCGGCCCCGGTACACTCGGGCCTCCCCACGCTTGCGACGAGGACCGACCATGTTCGATGCGCTGTCCGACCGGCTCGAGGCCGTGTTCGCGAACTTCCGCGGTCGCGGTGCGCTGACCGAGGACCAGGTCAACGACGGCCTGCGCGAGATCCGGCTCGCGCTGCTCGAGGCGGACGTCAACTTCAAGGTCGTCAAGGCCTTCGTCGCGCGGATCTCCGAGCGCGCCGTGGGGGCGGAGACGTCGGAGGCACTCAACCCCGGCCAGCAGATAGTGAAGATCGTGCACGAGGAGCTCGTGAACATCCTCGGGCGGATGTCGGCGCCGCTCGAGCTCGGCAGCCGGTCGCCGGCGGTCATCATGCTGGCGGGCCTGCAGGGCTCCGGCAAGACGACCGCGGCCGGCAAGCTCGCCAGGCTGCTCCGCAAGCGCGGACGCCAGCCGCTGCTGGTCGCGTGCGACCTCCAGCGACCGGCGGCGGTGCAGCAGTTGCGGATCCTGGGCGAACAGGTCGGTGTGCCGGTCTACGCGCCGGTCGAGTCGGGCGACCCGGTCGAGGTCGCCCGCGACTCGCTGGCCGAGGCGCGGCGCCTCGGGGCCGGCGTCGTCATCGTCGACACCGCGGGACGCACGAACGTCGACGAGGAGATGATGGACCAGGCCGCGCGCATCAAGGCGGCCGTCGACCCGATCGAGACGCTGTTCGTCATCGACGCGATGATCGGCCAGGAGGCCGTCACCGTCGCAAAGGCCTTCCAGGAAGCGGTCGACTTCACCGGCGTCGTGCTGTCAAAGCTCGACGGCGACGCGCGCGGCGGCGCCGCGCTGTCGGTGGCGGAGGTGACGGGCCGGCCGATCAAGTTCGCGTCCGTGGGGGAGAAGCTCGACGAGTTCGAGGCGTTCCACCCGGACCGCATGGCCGGCCGCATCCTCGGGATGGGCGACGTGCTCACGCTCATCGAGAAGGCGGAGGAGGTCTACACCAAGGAGCAGGCCGATGACATGCAGGCCAAGCTCCTCAAGGCCCAGTTCACCCTCGAAGACTTCCTGGCGCAGATGCAGCAGATGCGCAAGATGGGCCCCCTGCAGGGCCTGCTCGGGATGCTGCCCGGCGTCGGCAAGGCGCTGAAGGACGTCGACCTCGACGAGGGCCAGGTCAAGCAGGTCGAGGCGATCATCCAGTCGATGACCCTCGAGGAGCGGCGCAATCCGGCGATCCTGAACGGCAGGCGCAAGAAGCGCGTCGCGCGCGGCTGCGGGCGCAGCCCCCAGGAGGTCAACGAACTGCTGCGCAGCTTCGACGAGATGCGGAAGATGATGAAGCAGCTCGGCGGGACGAAGGGCCTGGAGGCGATGAAGTCGATGCGCGGCATGGACCCGCAGGACCTCGCCGCCCAGATGAGCGGCATAGACGGTGGCGGCGGCCTGGACATGGGCGCCTTCCCGGGGATGGGGGGCCAGCGGGCCGCGGTGGGCGCCGGCGCCCGGGGACCCGCCGGGGGCGGCCGTCCGCAGAACAAGCGCATCCCGGCCCGCAAGAAGAAGAAGCGCAGGTGAGCCGCCGGCTGGTCGCGTGCCCGCGCCGACAGCGGCCGGTGCGGCGATCGCTGCGCCGGCGACGGCGCGCGGCGGGTCGGCGTCGGCCGGGCCGCGGCACGGATCCGCGGGAGCGCTGAGCAGCCCGCGGCGTCGGGCTGCGGATCAGCGCGCCCCGTCGCGCAGTCGGGGGAGCACGTCGGCGATTCGCCGCACGATGTCCGGATCGGTCGCGCCGTGTCCGACGAGCCGCTCGGCGGGATGGCCGGGATGGAGCAGCACGAACTCGCTCACGCCGACGTCGCGGTAGCGCGACACGGCGTCGCAGAACGCCCCGACCGAGGACAGCGCGGGCCAGTCGGCGGAGCCGATCAGCACCGAGCGGCGGATGGACGCCGGCTCCCGGCCCGCCTCCTCGGCGTTGCGGTCCAGCAGCCGCCCGCGTTCGGCCGCGAGCGCGAGCACCTCGTCGCGTGGCAGGTCGCGGGTGGTGGCGCTGTTCCACACGTCGGCGTGCCGCGCGGCGACCCGGAGCGTCCGCGGCCCGTGCGCCGCGATGGTCAGCGGCGGGCGCGGCTGCTGCACGGGCCCGGGCGCCACGGTGATGCCGGCGCCGGAGTAGTGGACGCCCGAGTAGCTCGACCCGCCGCGCAGCACCGCGTCGACGAGTTCGACGGCCTCGGTGAAGCGCTCCACCTGCTCGGGCTTCGACCACGGCTCGATCCCCAGGGCGTCGTGGTCCAGCAGCGCTCCGCCGGCCCCGATCCCGAGGTCCAGCCGGCCGCCCGAGATTCGGTCCAGCGTCATCGCCTGGTTCGCGAGCACCGCCGGGTGCCGGAAGATCGGGACGGCGACCATCGTCCCGAGCCGGATCCGCTCGGTGAAGGTGGCGGCGGCCGCGAGCGCGGTCAGCCCGTCGAACAGCGGATCGGTCGGCGCCTGGGTGCGGTGCACCAGGTGGTCCCAGACATAGACGGCGTCGTAGCCGAGCTCCTCGACCTCCAGCACCCGCTCCCGCCACGCCGGCCACGGCAGGTTCTGCACGACGACGACGCCGATCCGAAGCTGCTCGCTCATCACCACACGCTATCGGTCGCCTCCGCCTCCACCGATAGGGTGGCCGCATGGAGATGCACCACGTCCACCTCGGGACCGGGAAACCGCTGCTCCTCGTGCACGGCCTCGGGTCCACGTGGCGGTCGTGGGATCCGGTCCTCGACGGCCTCGCGGCCGAGCGGGAGGTGGTCGCCGTCGACCTGCCCGGCTTCGGCGAGACGCCGCCGCTGCCGGGGAAGGCGTCGGTCGCGACGCTCGCCGACGCCATCACCGGCTTCATCGACGGCCACGGGCTCGCCGGCGTGGACCTGGTCGGCAGCTCGATGGGAGCGCGGCTCGTCCTGGAATTGGCCCGCCGCGGCGTCGGCGGTGCGACCGTCGCGCTCGACCCCGGCGGATTCTGGAGCCCGGGGGAGCTGCGCTTCTTCAGCGTCTCGCTCGGCGTGTCGATCCGCCTGATCCGGCTGCTCCAGCCGGTCATGCCGTTCCTCACCGGGAACCCCCTGACCCGCACCCTGCTCCTCGCGCAGCTGTCCGCCCGCCCGTGGGACGTCCCCGCCGACGTGGCCCTCCGGGAGATGCGCAGCTTCGCGGAGTCGGCGTCGTTCGACCCGGTCCTGGACGACCTCGTCCACGGCCCGCCGCAACAGGGCGCCCCGGCGGGCTCGACGCCGGGTCCGGTCGTCATCGGGTGGGGGCGCAGAGACCGCCTGACCTTTCCGCGCCAGGCGCGACGTGCCGCCGAGCGGTTCCCCGGCGCGCGCGTGGAGTGGTTGGACCGGTCCGGCCACTTCCCCCACTGGGACCGACCCGCGGCCACGATCCGGTTGATCCTCGCCGCCACCGGCTGAGTGGCCCGGCCGAGCGGCGGGGGGCGCCCACGGTGCCCCGCCGACCCGGTACGCCGGCACGTGGCCGGGGATGCGCGGGGTCAGGCTGCCGGCCCTGGGCCCCGGCCCGGGGGCCATTCGAAGGCTGGACGCCGATGCTGGCGTCTACCCTTCAATGGATACAGCGGCCCGGTCGCTGGGGCGCCCACTCCACCCGGGTTCGAAGGCTAGGCGCCGATGGTGGCGCCTACCCTTCAAGCGATGTGCGGCCGGGACCGCGGCGGCGCCCAGGTGCCGCTCCACCCCGCGTCTCAGCGACGCGGCTGCCGCTCAGCGACGGCGGCTGCCTCGCCGCCCCCGACGGCGAGCATCGAAGTGCTGGCTCAACCGGCTTGGCGCGCGCCGGCTCACGCCTCGGGGTCGACGCCCGCCGCGCGCAGCAGGGCAGCCAGGCGGTCGGCCCGTGCGGTCTCCTGGTCCGCCCGCAGCGTCTCGCGGTCGGCCCGTTCCGCCTCCGACCGCGCGAGGAGGAACGCCTCGGCGGCGGTCGGCCAGCGGCGCCCGTCCTCGATCACCCGCAGTTCCTCCCCGCCGGCGAAGCTGATCCCCAGCGACTCCACGATCACCAGCCGGTCCGCGCTGCTCGTCGACGCCACCGAGCGGTAGCGGTCCCCGTCGGAGCGCAGGTGCTCCACCCGCACACCGCCCACCGCGAACGGGTCGACGATCACCACCTCCGCAACGCCGTGGCGCAGCGCCCGGCCGAGTCGCCGCCGGTAGTCGCCGTCGGTGTCGTCCTCAGACCACACCTCGACGATCACCGCCGGCGCGACCCCGTCCTCCATCCACGCCTTGTAGCTCTTGCGGTGCCCCGGGGGACGGCCGCGCACCACCATCACGTCGGGGTCGAGCCGGATCCGGGTGTCGTCCCGGTCGGGGAACCACGCCAGACGCGAGAACACCGCCACGTCGGCGGCGTCGGCGAACCGCGCGACCAGCCCGGCGGCCAACAGGTCCACCAGGATGCCGTGCAGGTCGTGCTCGGGCACCGTCTCCTCCTCGGGCACCAGCAGCTCCACGTCGTCGACGACGTCGGCGTGGGCGGTCATGCGAGGGACGGTAGCCATGGCGCAAGCTCCCGGGGAGGAATGGACCTGTCTGCCTGTGGACGAGCGTACGCCGTGCTCCCGGCGGCAACGCGTCGGTGCTGCTCCCGTGCCGGGGGAAAGGGCGACATTCCTCGGGGCCACCGCACCCCGACAGCACTCTCGCGGGCGTTGATCAAACGTAGGACCGAGCGCTTCCGGCCAAAGCCAACGTAGGATCGAGCGCATGTCCGGCCAGGTCGATGCACGAGCCGCCTACGACGCGATCGCGGACTGGTACGCCGACTACATCACGGGTCCCGCCGTCGGCTTCGCCGCTCGCGCCGGTGAGGCACTGGTCCGTGTCCTCGGCCCCGGGCGGGGACTGTGCTGGGACCTCGCGTGCGGGACCGGCGTCTACGCCGACCTGGTGCGCGACCTGGGATGGACCCTCGTCGGCTCGGACATCTCGCTGGGCCAACTGCGCCACGCCGCAGGCCGCATGCCGGTCGTCGCCGCGGACGCCACCCGGCTCCCGCTGGCGCCGGGAGCCGTTCGCGCGGTTACCTCGGTGCTGTGCCATACCGACGTCGAGGACTACGCGGCGCTTTGCCGGTCGGCTGCCGCGGCGCTGGCCCCGGCGGGGCGCTTCGTCCATGTCGGTGTGCATCCGTGCTTCATCGGGGCGTTCGTCGACGGATCTGACCCCGAGCGGCTGGTCACCACCCCCGGGTACTGGCGGCGTGCGCGGACCCACGCCGGCTGGGCCGACGGGATACGTGCTCGCGTCGGCGCCGTGCACCTCACACTCGGCGACCTCTTCCAAGCCGTCACCGCCGCGGGTCTGATGGTCGACACGGTCCAGGAGCTTGGTGAGCCGACGCCCGACGTCCTCGCCATCGGCGCCCACAAACTCACGACTGGAGCACGGCACGCGGAGGCGTCGGAGAGCGTCGCGGGCGCCATGACACACGTCGCCTTCGAAGGTTAGGCGCCGCATATGGCGTCTACTCTTCGAACGATCCCGGGATGGTCCGGCGCAGCGGGTATCGCCGGCTGCGGCTGGTGGCCCAGGCGGCCCACCCGGCGGTCAGCACGAGCTGCGACCGGTGATCGCCCTCGGCTCGCACGGAGTTCCTCCGCGCCGCCGCGGTGGTGGCGAGCTGAGCCGGTGGACCGCTCCGACCCGGCCGCCGAAGGGTCAGCCCCAGCCGAGGTCGTGAAGGTCGTCCTCGTCGATGCCCATGTGGTGGGCGAGCTCGTGGACGACGGTGATCTTGATCTCCTCCACGAGGTCGTCGTCGTCGGCGCACAGTAGGCAGAGCGGGATGCGGTAGATCGCGATGCGATCGGGGAGCACGCCCCCGTAGTCCCAGCGCTCCGTCAGCGGGATCCCCTCGTAGAGACCGAGCAGGTCGGGGTCGTCGGGGTTCTCGTCCTCGACGACGACGGCGACGTTGGCGAAGCGCTCCCACAGTTCGTCGGGGATGTCGTCGAGCGCGTCGGCGACCAGCTGCTCGAACCTGTCGGGGGAGATGGGCTGCACCACGGGCAGCGTACGGCCCCGTCCGTCCGCGTGTCTCGCAGCGACCCTCCCGCCGCTCTAGACTGTCCACGCGTCCGCCCCGCGGACGCATCCGTGTGCGTGCGGGCACGCCGGACCGCACTCCCGTCCATGGACCGATATGGGCGCGCCGGGACCACCTGGCGGCACCGACGACGCGACCGAGCCGCGTCAACCGAGGAGACACCCAGCATGGCCGTGAAGATGCGCCTGCGGCGCGAGGGCAAGAAGAAGCAGCCGTTCTACCGGGTGGTCGTGGCCGACGTCCGCTCGCCCCGCGACGGGCGCTACGTCGAGGACCTCGGCTACTACCAGCCGCTGCACGACCCGTCCACGATCTCCATCGACGGCGAGCGGGCCCTGTACTGGCTGCGCAACGGGGTGCAGCCGACCGACGCGGTCCTGAACCTCCTGCGGATCATGGGGATCTGGGAGGAGTTCAAGCCCGGCGACGTCGGCAAGGACCGCACCCAGAAGCATGCGATACAGGTCGCCGAGCGCGACGCCCGCGATCGCCGCGTCGCCGACGCGGAGGCCGAGGTGGCCCGTGCCCGTGCGGCCGCTGCCGCGGATGAGGCCGCCGCCGGGGCCGCCGCCGCAGAGGCCGCCGCGGATGAGGCCGCCGCCGGGGCCGCCGCCGCGGATGAGGCCGCCGCCGCGCAGGCGCACGAGGAGAATGTCCAGCCCGACCCCGGCCCGACCGAGGACACCGGCGCCGTGGACGAGGGCACCGGAGAGGTCACCCAGCCGTGATGACCGCCGACGTGCTCACCTACCTCGCGAAGTCGCTCGTCGACCACCCCGACGACGTCGAGGTGACCGCCGTCACCGAGGACGACGGCGAGATCGTCCTCGAACTGCGGGTCAATCCGGAGGACATGGGCAAGGTCATCGGCAAACGCGGCCGCACCGCCAAGGCGATCCGCACGATGGTGAAGGCGGCCGCCACGCGGGAGGGCAGCTCAGCCTCGGTCGAGATCGTCGAGTAGACCGGAGGATCGGTGATGGCCGACGCGCCCGGCGCGGAGCACCAGGTCATCGCCGGCGCCGTCGGCAAGGCCTTCGGCATCAGGGGAGAGGTGTACGTCTTCGCCGACCCCGACATCGGTGACGAGTTCGAGATCGGCCGGGCCTACGACTCGGATCGTGGCGGCAGTCTGGTCGTCGCCGCGAGCCGTGACCACAACGGGCGACGTGTCGTCCGCTTCGAGGGCGTCGCGGACCGCACGCAGGCCGAGGCGCTGCGCGGCATCGTCCTGCGGATGCCGCGCGCACGGGCCGTCCTCGCCGCGGACGCCGTCTGGACCGACGAGTTGCTCGGGCGCGACGTCGTCGACGACGACGGGGCCGTGGTGGGTGTGGTCGAGGGCGTGCTCGACGGGACCGCGCACGACTTCCTCGTGCTCGCGCGACCTGACGGGGGGGAGACGTTGATCCCGGCCGTCGAGGCGCTGCTTGACGTGAGCGGCGAGGAGATCGTCGTGCACGCCATCCCCGGGCTCCTGGAGTAGCCGCCCGCCGTGCGGATCGACGTCCTCACCCTCTTCCCGGACTGGTTCGCCGGGCCGCTCGACGCCTCACTGCTGGGCAGGGCCAGGTCGTCGGGGATCCTCGACGTCCGTCCGCACGACCTCCGCCGGTGGGCCACCGACCGGCACCGGACGGTCGACGATCTGCCGTTCGGCGGCGGCGCCGGCATGCTGTTGAAGCCCGAACCGTTCTTCGCCGCCGTCGAGGCGCTCTACGGGTCGGTGGAGAACCGCCCCCGTACGGTCGTGCTGACGCCGAGCGGGCAGCGGCTGACCCAGCGGCTCGTGCAGGCGCTGGCCGGGGAGCCGGCTCTGCTGCTGCTGTGCGGCCGGTACGAGGGCATCGACGAGCGGGTCCACGCCGCACTCGCCACCGACGAGGTCTCGGTCGGCGACTACGTGCTCGCCGGCGGCGAGGTGGCCGCCGCCGTCGTGATCGAGGCGGTCGCGCGACTGCTTCCCGGCGTCATGGGCAACGACTCGAGCGCGCACGAGGAGTCCTTCGCCGACGGCCTGCTCGAGTACCCGCAGTACACCAGGCCCGCCGAGTTCCGCGGGATGTCCGTGCCGGACATCCTGCGGTCCGGTGACCATGGCCGAGTGGCGGCGTGGAGGCGGGATCAGGCGGTCGAGCGCACGAGGACCGGCCGGCCCGATCTCTACCGTGCCTGGCGGGAGCGGCACGGGGCTCCCCGCTCCGATTGACCGTCGGCGCGGCGCGTCGCTATCCTGTCCTGCGGGCCCGTCGCTTTCGGCGTGCCCGGCCATCGCCAAGCGGCCCGGCGCGCGCCGCTCCATCCGCTCTCCGCCGCCCACCGACTCGACGCCCGCCTGTAGGAGGCCGCAGTGAACCGCACCGACCTCGTCGACCTCGCTGGCCTCCGGTCCGACGTGCCGGACTTCCGTCCCGGTGACACTGTGCGCGTGCACGTGAAGGTCACCGAAGGCAACCGTTCGCGCATCCAGGTCTATGAAGGCGATGTCATCGCCCGCCGGGGCAGCGGGATCCGCGAGACGTTCACGGTCCGCAAGATCAGCTTCAACGCCGTTGGCGTCGAGCGCACCTTCCCGGTGCACGCGCCGGTGATCGACCACGTCGAGGTGATCCGCCGCGGCAAGGTCAGGCGCGCGAAGCTGTACTACCTCCGGGACCGCGTCGGCAAGAAGGCCAAGATCAAAGAGCTCCGAACGCCCGCCGGCGCGTAGCCGCTACCCTTCAGCAGGTGACCGACCCCGCCCGCGCCAGCGGCGCAGCTCCCGCCGACCACGGCGTGGGGTCCGCCGAGCCGAACACCGGCTGGTCGACCGACCCCGAGGCGCCCCGGCCGCCCGACGCCCCGCGTCCCGCCGATGACCGCTCGACCGGTCGCAGCTTCTTCGCCGAGCTTCCGTTCCTCGTGCTCGTCGCGTTCGTGCTCGCGCTGCTGCTGAAGACCTTCGTCGTCCAGGCGTTCTTCATCCCGTCGTCGTCGATGGAGCCCACGCTCCTGATCGGCGACCGCGTCCTCGTCAACAAGCTGGTCTACGAGATCCGCGAGCCGCGTCGGGGCGAGATCATCGTGTTCACCCAGGAGGACGCCGTCCCCGCGGAGCAGCTGGAGCCCAATCCGATCCGCCGCTTCCTCGGTTCGCTGGCGTCGGGCCTCGGCCTCGCCCAGCCGGCGGAGAAGGACTTCATCAAGCGCATCATCGGCCTGCCCGGCGACACGATCGAGATGCGCGAGGGTGTGGTGCTCATAAACGGCGAGGCCATCCCCGAGGCGCCGACCGCCGAGGGGGGCTACCTGTCGACCCGCGATCTCAACGACTTCGGGCCGGTCACGGTGGATGCGGGGCACTACTTCATGATGGGCGACAACCGGCCGAACTCGGCGGACAGCCGCTTCGGCCTGGGTCAGATCCCCGCCGACAACATCGTGGGTCGGGCCTTCGTCGTGATCTGGCCGCTGTCCCAGCTCGGCGGGCTGCCGATCCCTGGCTACGACGTGCCGGCGCCGGCCGCGGCGGAGGCCGTGCGCCAGGCGGCGGACTCGCCGCGCCGCTCCGGCGCACCGGCGTTCGCGGGCCTACCCTTGCGCCCATGAGCGCCGAGGACCTCGAGCGGTACGAGACCGAGATGGAGCTCCAGCTCTATCGGGAGTACCGCGACGTCGTGCGCATGTTCGCGTACATCGTCGAGACGGAGCGCCGCTTCTACCTCGCGAACGAGGTGCAGGTCACGCCGCGCCCCACCGGCGGCGACGTCTACTTCGAGCTCGAGATGCGGGACGCGTGGGTGTGGGACATGTATCGGCCGGCGCGCTTCGTCCCCCACGTGCGGGTGCTGACCTTCCGCGACGTGAACGTCGAGGAGCTCGCCAAGGTCGACGGCGACGCGCCACCCTTCCTCGACGAGGACGAGGCCTGACGCCGTGGGGTTCAACGCGACCCGCCGCTACCGCGACTCGAAGGGCCGCGACGTCGGGCTGCTGCTCGTCGCGGTGGTCGTGATCGCGGCGCTCCTCGCCTGGGCCGCCGGGTTGATCTGACCCGCGGCTCCTTCCGGTCGGCCTGTCCGCCGGTCGGATGTCCACAGCCGCGGAGCGCGCAACGCGGCTCACCGGTCCGGTCGCGGTTACGGTCGGGGAATGACTCGGACGTCGGCTCTCGGGCGCATCGGCGAACAGGTGGCGACCCGCCACCTCGAGCGCCAGGGCATGGTGGTCGTCGAGCGGAACTGGCGCTGTTCCACCCCCGAGGTCCGCGGCGAGATCGACCTCATCGGGTGGGACGGGGCGGTCCTGGTGTTCTGCGAGGTCAAGGCGCGGCGCGGCGACGGCGCCGGCGGGCCGCTCGCCGCCGTGACGCCGCGCAAGCAGCAGCGGCTGCGCAGGCTCGCCGCCGCCTGGCTGCAGGCCTCGGGGATCCACGCCGACCAGGTCCGCTTCGACGCGGTGGGGGTGTGCTGGCCGTCCGGCGGCGGGCGCGCCCGGGTTATCCATGTGCCGGGGATCGGCTAGTGGTCGGGCGCGCCGCGACGATCGCGGTCGTCGGTCTCGATCCCGTGCCGGTCACCGTCGAGGCGCACGTCGGGCCCGGGCTGCCGGCGTTCTCCGTCATCGGCTCCAGCGGTCCCGCGGCGCGCCAGTCCGCCGACCGGGTGCGGACGGCTCTGGGGACCGTCGGGGTCACGCTGCCCAACCGCAAGGTCCTCGTGTCGCTCGCACCCGCGGACGTCCCCAAGGCCGGCGCGCGCTTCGACCTCGCCATGGCCGGCGCCGTGCTGAACGAGCTGGGGGTCCTGGGCCCGGAACTCGACCGGTGCGCGCTGCTCGGTGAGCTGGCCCTCGACGGGGCGGTCCGCGCCGTGCCCGGCGTGCTCCCGGCGGCCGCCTCGCTCACCGGCTCCGGGCGGCGGCTGATCGTGCCGGACCGCAACGCGACGGAGGCCGGTCTCGTCGACGACGTCGACGTCGTACCGGTCGCCGATCTCGGCGAGGTGGTCGCCGTGCTCCGGGGGGACCGGCCCGCCCGGGCGGTGCCGCCGGAAGAAGGTCCCCTCCCGGGCATCCCGGGCCCCGACCTCGCCGACGTGCGTGGCCAGGCCGAGGCGCGGCGCGCCCTCGAGATCGCCGCGGCGGGGGGCCACCACCTGCTCCTGCTCGGCCCGCCGGGATGCGGGAAGTCCATGCTCGCCCGGCGGCTGCCCGGAATCCTGCCTCCCCTGGACCGCGTCCAGGCGCTCGAGCTCGCGGCCATCCGGTCCGTGGCGGGCCTGACCGTGGAGGCGGGGAGCCTCGACCGGACGCCTCCGCTGCGCGCGCCGCACCACTCGATGAGCGCCGCGTCGCTGCTCGGAGGCGGAAGCGGCGTCGCACGTCCCGGGGAGCTCTCGCTCGCCCACCGCGGCTGCCTGTTCCTCGACGAGCTGTTCGAATGGCCCCGCGGCCTGCTCGAGGCGCTGCGCGAGCCGCTCGAGGACGGGGTCGTCCGCGTCGCACGCTCCCGCGCGACGGTGACCTACCCCGCCCGGGTCCAGGTGGTGGCCGCCGCCAACCCGTGCCCCTGCGGGGGAGGCGACCGCTGCGCGTGCTCCGACGACACCATCTGGGGCTACCGGGCACGGCTTTCGGGTCCGCTCGCGGACCGGCTCGACCTCGCCCCGAGCGTGACGCCACTGTCGGCCGCGGAGCTGCTGGCGGCGGAGGACGGCGCCTCCAGCGCTGCCGTCGCCGTCCGCGTCGCCGACGCAAGGGCGATGACCGCGGCCCGTTGGAACGGCCGGGTCGCGACGAATGCCGAGGCCGGCGCCGCCTGGCTGCGCCGCTCGACGCGTCCCGCGGCGCTGGCCGCGCTGGCGGGCGCCGTCGAGGCGGGCGCGCTGAC
>JACCXR010000191.1 GCA_013696915.1 Euzebyaceae bacterium | reverse complement strand
GCCTCCTGTCGCGGCTTGGTTAGCGACCGCTGTGGTGGACAAGGAATGGGCACTCGTAGTAGGCCCGGGAAGGCCGATGTTCGCCCCCTGGCGTTGGCTCAGTCCTTGTACGGGTCGAACGTGTCGGGTGCCGCCATGGCGACGCCGACCGGCGTGAGGCGGTGCAGGACCTCGACGGTCGGGCCGTGGGCGGCCAAGACGGCGTCGAGGCGCTTGTAGGCGTCGGGCGCCTCGTCGGCGGCCCCGCCGCGCAGCTCGACGCCGGCCGTGGCCAGCGAGCGCTGGACAGCGGCGAAGTCGATGCGGCCCTCCTTGAGCCGGCCCCGGCGCTTGGTCATCCGCCCGCGCGGGTGCTGCGGACACAGCGTGAACGGGTCGTGGTCGCTCAGACCGGCCTGCGCGCGCTCGTGGCGAAAGCGGCCGAAGGGCACCCAGACGTCGCAATCGCGCTCGGTGCACTCCGCGCGGTTGCCCATGCGCCCGGCGGCCTGGGTGCGCGACATGACGCGACCGGCGCCGTGGACGGTCGAGTGCAGCAGACCCGCGCCGGCGGCGTCGCCGGTGCCGCGCAGGATCACCGATGGCTCCCCCATGGTCGCGCCAACGAAGCCCTCCTGGCCCGGGAAGGCCGGAGTGCAGCCCTTGCGGATGACCCAGGCATCGACGCCGTGGTGACGCTCTCGCCACGCGAAGTTGTGGTGGTTGTGGACGCTGTAGGTCGCGCTCGCGCCGAGGATCTCGAGCACGCGGTCGACGACCACGTCGCGGCCCGCGTACGCGTAGTCGCCGGCGAGCTGCATCGCCGCTATGTAGTCCTGTCCGAGCGCGGAGTCGACGTGCAACAGCACCGGCGGCGAGTCCATCTCGCCGTCGGGCCCGCGCTCGTCGAACCGCTTCCCCGCAGCCAGCGAGAGGAAGCCCGACGCCGTCTTGTGCCCGAAGCCCCGCGAGCCGAAGTGCACGCCGACCCAGACGAAGCCGTCGTCGCCGGCGAACAGGTCGACGTAGTGGTTGCCCGCACCGACCGTCCCGAGCTGATTGCGCGCGAGCTGGAAGAGCTTGCGCTGCGGGCGGAAGTCGGCCCGGAAGATCGCGTCGAGCACCGGATGGTCCACCGGCTCCTCGTTCTTGCGCCCCACGCCGAAGGAGATGCGCTCGAAGATCTCGTCCATGACCCGCGGCAGGTCGGGGCGCAGGTCGTTGACGAGCACGTCGGTGCGCACTGCCTTGTTGCCGCACGCTATGTCATACCCCACCCCCGAGGGGGAGAGGTGGTCGGGGTAGGCGACGGCGCCGCCGATGGGCTGGGAGTAGCCGACGTGGCCGTCGGCGCACAGCACGCCGGCCACTGCGTCGCCGGCCTGCGCGCAACGGCGCAGCTGCTCGACGGCGCGCTCGTCGACGTCGCCGCGGACGGTGATGGGGATGTCGGACTCGGCGACCATGCCGACATCGTGGCGGATGGCGTGGCGGGTGTGGAACCCTTGCCATGGCGGTGCGTGCCGCCGGCGTGCGGGGGCCGTGGGGTTCGAGCCCTGGTCGCCGCGTCGAGTGTCGACTCGTTGGTCTATAGGACGACTAACTCGACACTCGGTGGGTTCGAACCCCGGCGCGTGCGTGCACCACGTTCGAACCCCGGCGCGTGCGTGCACCACGTTCGAGGCCGGCGATCGCGCCCTTGCGTCCCGCCACCCGCTCCTCTACCGTTGCCCGTCGCGATGACCGCACTCACGTACAAGCTCTCCGTGCCCATGCGCGGCGCCTCTCACGGCGCCGGCGGCTGGAGCTGCCTGCGGTCGGAGCGCCTGCAGCCGTTCACCGACGCGCGCGACGGCGTCTAGCGGGAGGTCATGGTCATGGCTCCCGCGACGTTCGCGGGAGCCGCGCCCCAGGTCCTCCAGGGCCGGGTGGTTCGGGACCGTGACGCGATCATCAGCGCCATCCGCGAGTGGGTGGCCACACACGGCGAGCCGCCCCGTGCGGCCGACTGGAACCCGTCCTCGGCGAAGTGGTCGCGGCAGGAGTGGCGCATCGAGCGCTACCGCGCCGGGCGCGCCGACGGGTCGCCCTGGCCCGCGCTGAACTCGGCCAAGCGTCCGTTCGGCGGGTCGCTGTCGGAGGCGATCCGCGCGGCGGGCTTCACGCCGGCCAAGCCCGGTCCCCGGCGCCACAACGACGTCGATCTCGCCCGTGCCGACCGCTCCACGGTCGACGCCGAGGGTCGCGCGCTGCTGGACGCCGCGCTCACCCAGGTG
>JACCXR010000187.1 GCA_013696915.1 Euzebyaceae bacterium | reverse complement strand
CCCTCCTTCCCGGCCGCCTCGCCCCACGTGCTCAGCGTGTCCGCGACCGATCCCGCCGGCAACAGCAGCGCGTTCTCCACCGCCAACGCCGCGGTGGACCTCGCCGCCCCCGGCGAGCAGGTCGTCGCGGCGGTGCCCGGGGGCGGCCACGCCCGCGTGGACGGCACGAGCTTCTCGGCGCCCATCGTCAGCGGCGTCGCGGGCTGGGTGCGCGACCGCCGCCCCGACCTCGACGCCGGCCAGGTAGCCGACCTCCTGCGCCGCAGCGCACAGGACATCGACGAGCCGGGCTTCGACGACGACACCGGCTTCGGCCTGGTCGACCTCCCGGCGGCGCTGGACGCCGACGCGCCCCGGCCCGACGTGCTGGAGGTCAACGACGACATCGGCTGGGTCAACGGCGAGTTCCTCGGCAGCCCGGACCCCTATAGCTGGGACGGTGGGCGTCGCGGTGCCATCATGCGCGCCTCGGCCGACTTCCTCAAGGACCCCGTCGACGTCTACCGCATCCGCGTCCCGGCCAACCGGCGCGTGCGCGTGCTGGTCAAGCCGCTGCGCGACGATCAGGACCCCGACCTCGAGGTCTTCGCCCGCTCGGCCGAGACGGTCTTCTCATCGCGCGGAAGCGTGGGCGAGTCCGTCCGCGAAGCCGGACGCAGCGACGTGGTGCGCTTCACCAACCGCCTGGACTTCACGCGCCAGTACTTCGTGGCCGTCTACGTGCCCGAGGACGCGGAGGCCCTCAACGCCGAGTACACGCTGACGGTCCGCCGCGCCCGCTGAGGCCCGCGAGCGCGCGGAGGTCGGCCTCGACCGCGTGCGGGTCGTGCTCGATGGCGTGGTCGGTGATGCGCAGGACGCGCCAGCCGGCGATGGTGAGGCGGCGATCGCGCGCGCGGTCGTTCTCGAAGCGCGCCCTCGTGCGGTGGTACTCGTAGCTGTCGACCTCGACGACGAGGCGGAGGTCGGGCCAGTGGAAGTCGACCTCGATGCCGTGGATCTTGTGGTTGATCAGAGGCGGCGGTAGACCGACCGCAGCGACGAGGGAGAGGAAGCGGCGCTCGAGGTCGGAGCGGGTGAAGCCGGTCGGGCGGTGGCGATCGAGGAGCGTCGTGAGGCGCGGCAGGCCGTGGCGGCCGTGGGCCGTCTTCGCTTGCTCGTCGATGTCGCGGAGATTCAGTCGGCCGAGGCGGTCGGCCTCGTCGACCGCGCGGCGCAGGTGGTTGTCCGGCGAGACCTCCGTGAGATCGATGAGCGTACGGCTCACCGTGGTCGTGGGGATGGCGCGAACGATGGTCAGCGATGGAGGGGAGAGGGTGCGCGCGCGGTGCAGGTCTATCCCCGCCTGTGCGCCGCGCGAGCGGCGGGCGGTGACGTCGACCACCCGACGCAGCGGCGGACGGAGCAGAGCATGAAGCGCCGCCGCGTCGCGGTGGCTGAGCACCGCGCCCGGACCACAGGCCAGGACCGCGGCCGTCCAGCGCGCCTCGATGCACACCGCGGCGCCACCGACCATGTACACGCCCCGATGGATCTTGCGCAGCCGCCCGGTGCGCAGCGTGTAATCAATGGCGGCCACCGTGACCCCCGCCTCGAGCAGTTGCCATCGGGCGACGACCCCCCACTGGCCGGCGGCCAGGCGAGCAAGCAGGTCGAGGGGTGGGCTGACTTTGCCCGAACTATTCGTGAGAAGTCGGCCCACACCCTGAGGTTGTCAGGGCGTTTGTGTCGGAACAGCACGCGTTCGTGACAACACAGCGCGCGAACTGTGCGCTCTTCGTTACAACCCGTACGTCTTGGCGATGATCTCGCGCTGGATCTCGCTCGTCCCTCCGTAGATGGTCGAGACCAACGCCACGCGGACGTGGCCCACCATGTCGTACTCGGTGGCGTAGCCGTAGCCGCCCATCATCTGCATGCCCTCGAGTGCCATCTTCCTGGCCACCTCGGTGGCCTTGAGCTTGGCCATGGACGCTTCGCGGGGCAGCATGCGCGCCGGGTCCTCATCCACCTTGGCCGCGACGTCGTAGATGAGCAGGCGGGTGCACTCCAGCTCGGTGGCCAGGTCGGCCA
>JACCXR010000182.1 GCA_013696915.1 Euzebyaceae bacterium | reverse complement strand
GGATGAAGATCTTCGCCGGCCCGCAGCGGGGCACCGCGCTCCTGCTCGCCCTCGCGTTCGCCGCGACGGCCCTCGCCGCCGCGCCGCTTCCCGCATGGGCGACCCAGGCGATCACCAGCGCCGGCCCACTGACGAGCGTCGTGGCCACCGACGACCTGAACTGCGCGGTCAACCACGCCGACGACCAGTTGGGCGAGTTCTTCGGCGACACGGCGTGCGGGACGCTCGTGGCCGTCGGCGGCACGCTCTACGGGCCCGCGCTCATCCCGGCGGGGGCCGGCGCCGGTCCTCGGACCCCGTACACCCCCGTCAGCCAGTCGGCGGTCGCCGGCTCTGGCACTGCCGCCGACCCGTACCGAATCGTGACGGTCGTGGACCTGGGCACCTCGGGCCTGCGCCTCACCCAGACGGACAGCTACGTGGTCGGCGAGGAGTCCTACCGCACCGACGTGGCGCTGGTCAACCGCGGCCGGGCGACCGCCACCGGCGTCGTCTACCGCGCGGGGGACTGCTTCCTGCAGAACAGCGACAGAGGCTTCGGCCGCGTCGACGAGGCGAGCGGGGCGGTGGCCTGCGTCGCGGAGGATCTCGACCTCCCGGGCACCCCCGGCGACCGGGTCGAGCAGTGGCTTCCCCTGACCGCCGGCAGCTCGTACCTCCACGCCGGGTTCAGCGAGGTTTGGGCGAGGATCGGCGCCCAGGAGCCGTTCGACGACACTTGTCGCTGCAACGACCTCATCGACAACGGAGCCGGCCTGTCCTGGAACGTCTCGCTCGCCGCCGGCGCCTCGGCGACGTACTCGCACCTCACCACCTTCTCACCGCTCGGCGAGGTGCCGGTGACGACCGCGAAGACGGCCGACGAGGCGGCCTCCGAACCCGGCGCCGCCAACGGCTACACGATCACCGTCACGAACACGAACGAGACGTCGACGACGCTGACGGCGATCGTCGACACGCTGCCCGAGGGCTTCAGCTACGTCGTGGGTTCGACGACCGGCGTGACCTCCGCGGATCCGGCGGTGGCCGGGCGGGAGCTGACCTGGACCGGCCCGTTCGAGGTTCCGGCCGGCGCGGACGCCGTCCTGGACTTCGGCGTCACCGTCGCCGTCGAACCGGGGACCTACTTCAACGAGGCCGGGGCCACCAGCGACGACGCGATCGTCTCCCCGACGGGGCCGACCGCGCCCGTCGAGGTGCTCGGCGACGAACCGCCCCCGCCCCCACCGTCACCGTCCCCGAGCGTCCCGCACGGCGGGTTCGACGGCGACCCCGCGACCACCGGCCGCGTCGACTTCGACGACCCCGCCGAGGTCGCGATCGCGGTGAGCCGGGCCCGGTTCGACCTCGAGGCCGAGGGCGCGACCTTTGACTCGCACAGGGGGCCGGCGTACGTCGTGCTGTCCCGGGACGACGTCTTCGCGGACTCCCTGGCGGGGGCTCCGCTGAGCGCGGAGGGCCCGCTGCTGTTCACGAAGCGGACGGAGCTCGGCGCCCCGACCTTCGCCGAGATCGAACGGGTCCTGCCGCCCGACGCGGCGGAACGGCGGGTGTACCTGCTCGGCGGCACGGTGGCGATCGGCCAGGAGGTGGAGGACGAACTCGAGGCCGCGGGCCTGACCGTGATCCGCCTGGCCGGCACCACCCGGGTGGAGACGGCCGTCGCGGTGGCCGACGAGGTCCACGCCCTCTTCGGGGCCGGCAGCCGGGTCGCGCTGGCCCGTTCGACGGGGCCCGCCACGGAGCCGACCGCCCAATGGGCCGACTCGGTCACGGGCGGCGCCTGGGCCGCGTCGGAGAAGATCCCGATCCTCGTCACCCCCAGCGACGCCCTCCACCCGGCGGTGGCAGAGTGGATCGACGCCAAGTCGCCCGCGCAGGTCGTGATGCTCGGCGGCGAGGTGGCGCTGTCGGCGGCGGTCGAGTCGGCGATCCCCAACGCGCTCCGCATCTTCGGAAGGGAGCGCACCGAAACGGCCGCCGCGATCGCGACCATGCTGTGGGAGCTCGAGGAGGACCCGAGGTTCGTCGTCATCAACGGCTTCCGGGAAGACGGCTGGCAGTTCGGCCTGAGCGCCGGCGGTCTGGCCGCCGACGCCAAGGCGCCGGTCGTGATGGTGAACAACGACGAGGTGCCGCTGGCGACCGCCGCGCTGATGGGCTCCTGCGGGGACCCGCGCATCGACCTACTGCTCATGGGCGGCGCAGCCGTCATCACCCCGGAGGTCGGCGCGGCGCTCGACCTGCTCGACGGCGGCGAGTGCTGACCGGCGCAGTGATGGAGCAGCTATGAGGATGCGCTACAGGGTGATCGGCTGGCTCGCGGCGACGCTGGCCCTGATCCTGGTGCCCGTCGCGGCGAGCGGGCAGACAGCCGGGCTGGTCGTGGGTGACCTCACGACCGGGGCGACGCCGGAGCAGCTGGCCGAGGCGCTGGCCGGTCTCGGGGTGACCGTGACCAACGCCGCCTACACCGGCGCCCCCTCGGCGGCCGGAACCTTCGCCGGCGGCGCCGGCATCGTCGGCCCGGACGCCGGCGTCGTGCTGTCCACCGGCGCCGCGGCGGGGACCGTCGGGCCGAACGACGCGGACGCCACGTCGGTCGAGAACGGCACCGCCGGAGACCCGACGCTCGAAGACCTCGCCGCCGCCGCCGGCGGCGTGCGGCAGCCCAGCTACGACGCCGCCGTGCTGGAGTTCGACGTCATCCCCGAGGGGCCGACCCTCTATCTCGCCTACGTGTTCGCCTCGGAGGAGTATCCGGAGTATGTCGGCGGCCTGTACGGCGACGTCGTCGGCATCACCGTGAACGGGGTCAATTGCGCCACGGTCGGCGGGGCTGCCGTCTCGATCAACACCGTCAACAGCTGGACGAACAGCGGGCTCTACATCGACAACCCGAGGGTAGAGACGGCGACTGCTCGCCTGGACACGCAGATGGACGGGCTGACCACGCCATTGGTGTGCCAGGCGCCGGTGACCGCGGGGCTGGCCCACCGCGTGCGCGTCGCGATCGCCGACGTCGGCGATGCCCGGATCGACAGCAACCTCCTGCTCGCGGCGGGCACCCTCTCGTCTGAGCGGCCGCCGCCGCCGACCGATCCGCCCACTGATCCGCCCACTGATCCGCCGACCGATCCGCCGACCGATCCGCCGCCCCCCGTCGTGCTCCCGCCCGACCTGCCGCCGGCGGGGTTCGACGGCGACCCGGCGACCGCTCAGGAGGTGGCGACCGAGGTTCCCGCCGTCGCGGCCGTGACGATCAGCCGCGCGCGCTTCGCCGCCGAGGAGGACCCGGCGACGCCGCCCGCCTCCGGATACAACCCGGGAACGCCGTCCGGCCTGCGCCAGGCCGCCTACGTGGTGCTGTCCCGCGACGACGACTTCGCCGACTCCCTGGCCGGCGCCCCCCTGAGCGCGGACGGGCCGCTGATGTTCACCGAGAGCACCCGCCTCGGCAACACGACCGTCGACGAGATCACCCGGCTCCTTCCGCCGGGCCGCGCCGAGCGGCTCGTGTACCTCCTCGGGGGCACGGTCGCGATCAGCCAGACCGTCGAGGACCAGCTGCGCGCCAAGGGCATGACGGTGCAGCGGCTCGCCGGCCCCACGCGGGTGCAGACCGCCATCGCGGTCGCCGACGAGGTCCTGCGGCGGTTCGGCGGCGGCGCCCGGGTGGCGCTCGCGCGCTCCATGGGGCCGGCCACCGAGCTCACCGCCGGATGGGCCGACTCGGTCACGGGCGGGGCGTGGGCAGCGTCGGAGAAGGTGCCGATCCTGGTGACGCCCAGCGACTCGCTCCACCCCGACGTGGACGCCTGGCTCCGGCAGAAGGCGCCGGCGGAGGTCG
>JACCXR010000167.1 GCA_013696915.1 Euzebyaceae bacterium | reverse complement strand
TACCAGATGTGGGTCACGGGGGCGGCGAGCTCGATGTGGCCCATCCGCTCGCGGCGCACCTTGGAGCGCGTGACCTCGACGCCACAGCGCTCGCAGATGATGCCCTTGAAGCGCACGCGCTTGTACTTGCCGCAGTAGCACTCCCAGTCCCGGGTGGGACCGAAGATCTTCTCGCAGAAGAGTCCGTCACGCTCGGGCTTGAGCGTGCGGTAGTTGATGGTCTCCGGCTTCTTGACCTCGCCGTGGCTCCAGGCGCGGATTTCCTCCGCGGTGGCCAGGCCGATCTGAATCTGCTCGAAGAAGTTCACGTCCAGCAAAGTGTGTTCCTTTGGTTGAGCTTTACGCCGATGGTTGCGGCTGATGGTGGGGCCGAAGGTGAGGAAGGCGCTTCCGCGAATGGATGCGGCGCGGATTCCTCACCTCTCAGACCTCTTCGACCGAGCTGGGCTCGCGACGCGACAGGTCGATGCCGAGCTCCTCGGCCGCACGGAACACGTCCTCGTCGCTGTCGCGCATCTCGATGGACATGCCGTCGCTGGAGAGCACCTCGACGTTGAGGCACAGCGACTGCATCTCCTTGATGAGCACCTTGAACGACTCGGGGATGCCCGGCTCGGGGATGTTCTCGCCCTTGACGATCGCCTCGTAGACCTTCACGCGGCCGAGCACGTCGTCGGACTTGATGGTCAGCAGCTCCTGCAGGGCGTAGGAGGCGCCGTAGGCCTCCAGGGCCCAGACCTCCATCTCGCCGAACCGCTGACCGCCGAACTGTGCCTTACCGCCCAGCGGCTGCTGGGTGATCATCGAGTACGGACCCGTCGAACGGGCGTGGATCTTGTCGTCGACGAGGTGGAGCAGCTTCAGGATGTACATGTAGCCGACGGTGATGTGCTGGTCGATCGGCTCTCCCGAGCGGCCGTCGAACACCAGCGCCTTGCCGGAGCCGTCCACGATCTTGACGCCGTCGCGGTTGGGGCGGGTGTTTTCGAGCAGGCTGGTGAGCTCGTCCTCCCGGCAGCCGTCGAACACCGGCGTGGCGAGCTTGCCGCCCCCGACGACGTCGGTCATGTCGTCGCCCCAGCCGAGCCGGTCGAACCACTCGGGCGAGCCCTCGTACTGCCACCCGTTGGCCGCGACCCAGCCGAGGTGGGTCTCCAGCACCTGGCCGACGTTCATGCGGCTCGGCACGCCGAGCGGGTTGAGCACGATGTCGACCGGGGTGCCGTCGGCCAGAAACGGCATGTCCTCGCTCGGCAGGATCTTGGCGATGACGCCCTTGTTGCCGTGCCGGCCGGCGAGCTTGTCGCCGTCGGAGATCTTGCGCTTCTGGGCGACGTAGACCCGCACGAGCTCGTTGACGCCGGGCGGCATCTCGTCGCCCTCCTCGCGGGAGAAGGTGCGGACGCCGATGACCCGGCCGACCTCGCCGTGCGGGACCTTCAGGGACGTGTCGCGCACCTCGCGCGCCTTCTCGCCGAAGATGGCGCGCAACAGCCGCTCCTCCGGCGTGAGCTCGGTCTCGCCCTTGGGCGTGACCTTGCCGACCAGCACGTCGCCTGGGTTGACCTCGGCGCCGATGCGGATGATGCCCCGCTCGTCGAGGTTGGCGAGGATCTCCTCCGAGACGTTGGGGATGTCACGGGTGATCTCCTCGGCGCCGAGCTTGGTGTCGCGGGCGTCGACCTCATGCTCCTCGATGTGGATCGAGGTCAGGACGTCCTGCTTGACCAGGCGGTCGGACAGGATGATCGCGTCCTCGAAGTTGAAGCCCTCCCAGGACATGAACGCCACGAGCAGGTTCTGGCCGAGGGCCATCTCGCCGTCCTGGGTGCACGGACCGTCGGCGATGACCTGCCCGGCGCGGACCTCGTCGCCCTCGTCGACGATCGGCTTCTGGTTGTAGCAGGTGCCCTGGTTCGTCCGGTCGAACTTGCGGAGGAAGTGCTTCTCGAGCCGGCCGTCGTCGGTCTTGGAGATGATGCGGTCGGCGGCGACCTCGACGATGACGCCGTCCGCTTCGGCGAGCACGACGTCCCCGGCGTCGCGGGCCGCCTTGCCCTCCAGGCCCGTCCCGACGTAGGGGGAGTCGCTGCGCAGCAGCGGCACGCTCTGGCGCTGCATGTTGGTGCCCATCAGGGCCCGGTTCGCGTCGTCGTGCTCGAGGAACGGGATCATGGCCGCGGCCACCGACACGATCTGCCGCGGGGAGACGTCCATGTAGTGGACCTCGGCGGGCGTGACCTCGCGGACCTCGCCGCCCTTGGCGCGGCACAGGACGTACTCGTTGACGAACCGCCCCCCGCCGTCGAGCGGCGCGTTCGCCTGGGCGATGACCTGCCGGTCTTCCTCGTCGGCGGTCAGGTAGTCGATCTGGTCGGTGACGACCCCTTCGACGACCTTGCGGTAGGGGGTCTCGACGAATCCGAACTCGTTGATGCGCGCGTAGGTGGCGAGCGAGCCGATCAGGCCGATGTTCGGGCCCTCCGGGGTCTCGATCGGGCACATCCGTCCGTAGTGCGAGTGGTGGACGTCACGCACCTCGAAGCCGGCGCGCTCGCGGGAGAGCCCACCGGGTCCGAGCGCCGAGAGCCGCCGCTTGTGGGTCAGCCCCGACAGCGGGTTGGTCTGGTCCATGAACTGCGACAGCTGCGAGGCGCCGAAGAACTCCTTGATCGACGCGACCACCGGCCGGATGTTGATGAGCGTCTGCGGCGTGATCGCCTCGACGTCCTGGGTCGTCATGCGCTCGCGCACGACGCGCTCCATGCGCGACAGGCCGATGCGGACCTGGTTCTGAATCAGCTCGCCGACGCTGCGCAGGCGGCGGTTGCCGAAGTGGTCGATGTCGTCGGTGTCGTAGCCGTCGACGCCCTGCGCGAGCTTGACGAGGTAGACCATGGTCGCGAGCACGTCCTCCTTGGTGAGGATGCTCGCGAACGACGGCGCGTGGAGCTCGTGCTCGTCGAAGGCGTGCCGCGCGGCGGTGCCGACCTCCCGGGCGGCCGCGGTCAGCCGGTCGGGGACCGCATTGGCCCGCAGCGGCTTCGCCTCGTCCGGGGTGCGCAGCCCGAGGCGGACGAGCTCCTCGCCGATCTTCTTGTTGACCTTGTACCGGCCGACCTTCGCGAGGTCGTAGCGCTTGCCGTTGAAGAACAGGTTGATGAGCAGCCCGCCCGCGCTCTCCGGCGTCGGCGGCTCGCCCGGCCGCAGTTTGCGGTAGATGTCCATCAGCGCGTCGGCGGGCGTGACGAGGCCGTCCTTGCCGAGGGTCTGCTCGATCGCGGCGTCGCCGCCGAAGAACTCCAGGACCTCTTGGTCGGGGACCGGGGTCTCGAGGACCTCACGGTCGGCGAGCACGTAGTCGCCGCTGGCCTCGTCGTAGACGATGCCCTTCAGCGCCCGGTAGAGCACGGTCATGTGCTGGCGGCGCTTGCGGTCGACGCGGACACCGGCGAAGCCCCGCTTGTCGACCTCGAACTCCAGCCACGCGCCGCGCGAGGGGATGACCTTGCAGGCGAAGACGTCCCGGCCGGTGACCTTGTCGATCGACGCGTCGAAGTAGACGCCGGGCGAGCGCACGAGCTGCGAGACGACGACGCGCTCGGTGCCGTTGATGATGAAGGTCCCGCCCCCGGTCATCATGGGGAAGTCGCCCATGAACACCGTCTGGGACTTGATCTCGCCCGTGGTGCGGTTCACGAACTCGGCCGTCACGAAGAGCGGCGCGGCGTACGTGAGGTCCTTCTCCTTGCACTCGTCCTGGCCGTACTTGGGCTCCTCGAACCGGTGCTCGGAGAAGGACAGGGCCATCTGACCGGTGAAGTCCTCGATCGGGGAGATCTCCTCGAAGACCTCCGCGAGGCCCTTCTCCCGCAGCCACCGGAACGAGTCGCGCTGGATCGCGACGAGGTCGAGATCCTCGACCGGCAGCGGCTCCTTGATCTTGGCGAAGGACAGTCTGGGGGCGCGCGACGGTGCGCCGTCGCTCGAACGAAGCGTCGACAAGAGGTACTCCTCCACACGTGAGTGGGATGTGGGGAGGTGGGCGCAACCCCCCCGGGCTGTGGCTACGACATCCGCGGGCGCGACGCGGGAACGACCAGGCCAAGAGAACGCGAACAAGCAGTGTAGCCCGCGGCCACACTGCCTTCAACCCTGCTCCTCGGCCCGGAGTTCCCGGTTCGAGTTTCCGCCGACACGCAACTCCTCGCGGTTGGCGCTCTGGCCTTCTTGTGGAGCAGGGTGCCAGACGGGCTCCCGCCCGTCAACACCCAGTTCCGAGACCCAGTTCCGAGCCGCCTCGGGCACAGGAGGGGCGGGAGGGGCCACGATCCCTCTGACGGCTGGGCGACATCATCGTCGCCCAGCCTCAACGCCCGCAGAGGCTACTGGACCTCGACGCTGGCGCCGGCGGCCTCGAGCTGCTCGCGGGCCTTGTCCGCGGCCTCCTTGTTGACCCCCTCGAGCACCGGCTTGGGCGCCCCGTCGACGAGGTCCTTGGCCTCCTTCAGCCCCAGGCTGGTGAGCGCCCGAACCTCCTTGATGACCTGGATCTTCTTCTCGCCAGGCCCGAGGAGGACGACGTCGAAGGAGGTCTTCTCCTCCTCGACGGCGGCAGCGCCGTCACCGGCCGAGCCCGGCATCGCCATCGCCATCGGCGCAGCGGCGGTGACGTCGAACTCCTCCTCGAACTTCTTCACGAACTCGCTGAGCTCGAGGAGGGTCATCTCCTTGAACGCGTCCAGCAGGTCGTCGGTGCTCATCTTCGCCATGGTGTTCCAGCTCCTTCGAGTGTCCGGTCTGACGGGTGTGGATGCTCAGCTCTCGGTGATGGTCTCGGGGTCGCCGGCGCCTTCGGCGGTGGCGTCCGGCGGCGCGGCCGCCGGGGCGGTGTCCGCTGGCGGGGCATCGTCCTCTGCCGGATCGGCGTCCGCCGCAGAAGCGGTGCCCCCCGCAGGGCCGCCCACCTCGGCCGGAGCGCCGTCCTCCGCAGGGGCGGCGTCCTCGGC
>JACCXR010000162.1 GCA_013696915.1 Euzebyaceae bacterium | reverse complement strand
CAGGAGCCGACGAAGCACCAGTACGACTACGACTGCGCGACGGTCCATGGCTTTCTCGACCGCCATGGCCTGACCGACGAGTACAAGGTCAACATCGAGGGAAACCACGCGACCCTGGCGGGGCACTCGTTGCACCACGAAGTCGCGTATGCCATCGACCACGGCATCTTCGGCAGCATCGACGCCAACCGCGGTGACCCGCAGAACGGGTGGGACACCGACCAGTTCCCCAACTCGGTCGACGAGCTCGCCCCTGTGCTGTACGAGATCCTGTCGTCAGGAGGCCTCACGACAGGCGGGTTCAACTTCGACACGAAGCTGCGCCGCCAGAGCATGGGTCGCACCGACCTTTTCCACGGCCACATCGGAGGCATCGACACCCTCGCCCAGGCGCTGCTCGTCGCGGAGGCACTCATCAGCGACGGCGTCCTGGACCGGTTCCGCAGCCAGCGATACGCCCGTTGGGACGGCGAGCTCGGCCGTCGGATCATGGATTCCGGTACCGACCTCGCCACGCTCGCCGACCAGGCACTCCACGGTGATCTGAACCCCACGCCGGTCTCAGGTCGCCAGGAGCTGCTCGAGCACGAGGTCAACCGCATCATCTGGTCGGTCACGTGATGGGGCGCAGCCGCAGCGAGCTGATCGCGCACTTCAAGGACATGGCTGCCCGCAAGGAGCCGATCGTCGGCGGGGGGGCCGGCACCGGGCTGTCCGCCAAGTGGGAAGAGGCTGGTGGCATCGACCTCATCGTCATCTACAACTCGGGTCGCTACCGCATGGCCGGGCGGGGTTCGCTCGCGGGCCTGCTCGCCTACGGCAACGCCAACGAGATCGTGGTCGACATGGCCCGTGAGGTCTTGCCGGTCGTCAAGCACACGCCCGTGCTCGCTGGCGTCAACGGCACGGATCCCTTCTACCTGCCGCAGGTCTTCCTACCGGATCTGCGGCGCCTCGGGTTCGCGGGGGTGCAGAACTTCCCGACGGTGGGGCTGATCGACGGTGTCTTTCGCGAGAACCTGGAGGAGACCGGCATGGGCTACGCCCTCGAGGTGGAGATGATCCGCCAGGCCCGTGAGCTCGACATGCTGACGACGCCGTACGTGTTCAACGAGGACGACGCCGCCGCGATGGCCGAGGCGGGCGCCGACATCGTTGTGTGTCACATGGGTCTGACCACGGGCGGCAGCATCGGCGCGGAGACGGCCATGACGCTGGACGACTGCGTTGTCCGCGTCGACCGGTGGGGAGCCGCCGCGCGTGCGGCGCGTTCCGACGTGCTCGTGCTGTGCCACGGCGGGCCGATCGCTGAGCCCGCGGATGCGGCCTACGTTCTGCAGCACGCGGAGGTCGTTCACGGGTTCTACGGCGCATCGAGCATGGAACGGTTGCCCACCGAACAGGCACTGAAGACCCAGACCCAGGCCTTCAAGGCCGTGACGTTCTGACTCACCGAAGTGGACGCTACGACATGGGCGATCAACTGATAGCCGGCGTCGACTCCTCGACCCAGTCGCACCCAGATTGTGAGAATCGCCTCCGGAACCGGGGGAATCACCTAGCAGGAGCCTGTGATGCCGACCGTCGTCCTTGCCGGGACCCTTGACACGAAGGGCGACGAGTACGCGTTCCTGCGCGATCGCGTGCGTGAGCAGGGCGTCGATGTGCTGCTCGTCGACGTGGGCGTCTACGACCCCCAAGTGGAGCCGGACGTCTCCAGGGATGACGTCGCCCGCGCCGGCGGGGTCGATGTCGCCGAGTTGGCCGCCGCGGCCGACCGCGGCGCCGCCGTCGCGGCCATGGGTCGCTGTGCCGCGGCGATCCTGCAGCGGCTCCACGACGAGGGGCGTGTCCAGGGAGTGCTCGGCCTCGGGGGATCCGGCGGATCGTCGATCGTGACCTCGGCGATGCGCGCGCTGCCGGTCGGCGTGCCCAAGGTGATGGTCTCGACTCTGGCCTCCGGCGACACCCGTCCCTACGTCGGCGTGGTCGACGTGACGATGATGTACTCGGTGGTCGATATCGCTGGGGTCAACTCGATCTCCGCACAGATCATGACCAACGCCGCAGGCGCGATCGCCGGCATGGTCAAGGCAACCGTGCCGCCCCTCGAGCACAAGCCGATGGTGGGCGCATCGATGTTCGGTGTGACGACCCCGGGCGTGACCCGCGCGCGCGAGCGGCTGGAGGAGCTCGGCTACGAGGTGCTCGTGTTCCACGCGACGGGCACGGGCGGCCAGTCGATGGAGGCGCTGGTCGATGGCGGCTTCCTGGTCGGAGTTCTCGATCTGACGACCACGGAGCTGGCTGACGAGCTCGTCGGCGGCGTCCTGTCGGCGGGCCCGGATCGGCTCGAGGCGGCGGGCGCCGCGGGCCTTCCGCAGGTCGTCTCTCTGGGGGCCCTCGACATGGTGAACTTCGGCCCCCGTGAGACGGTCCCGCCACAGTTCGAGGATCGCAACCTCTACGTCCACAATCCCACGGTGACGCTCATGCGCACGTCACCGGAGGAGTGCCGCGAGCTCGGTCGCCAGGTCAGCCGCAAGCTGTCGGAGGCGCAGGGGCCGACGGCGCTGTTCGTGCCGCGCAAGGGTGTGTCGATGATCGCGGTCGAAGGGCAGCCGTTCCACGATCCTGCCGCTGACGAGGCGCTGCTGGAGGGCCTTTTCGAGGCCATGGCACCACACGTCGAGGTGCACGAGCTCGACCTCGACATCAACGACGAGCGGTTCGCCGTCGCGATGGCGGACCGGCTCGATGAGCTGATCCGACGCGACAGCACTGAGAGGGAACGATGACCACCTTCGTCAAGCTCGGCGACGTCCGACGGGAGCAATTCGACTGGGGCGTGATCGGGTGGCGCCTCCTGCCGTCTCACGGAGCGGACCATCTGGTTGTGATGGACGTGGAACTGCGGCCCGGCGGGGGACACGACTTCCACCGCCACCCCGGTCAGGAGGAAATGATCATCGTCAAGCAGGGCGACATCACCCAGTTCATCGAGCGGGAGTCGACCACGCTCGGGCCGGGCGACTCGGCCTTCGTGCCCGAGGGCGTCGTCCACGCCTCGTTCAACGACGGCGACGAGACCGCGTACCTGCAGGTCGTGATCTCCCCCTCGCTCGGCGGGGAGACCGGCTACGGGTTGGAAGACGTCGCCGACCAGGAGCCGTGGGCCTCCCTGCGCGATGGCTGAGCGCGGCTCAGAGCGATTCGCGGACCACGTCGTCACCGCTGCACCCGACCAGAGAATCAAGGTCGGCGCCGCGGTCTGCCTGCAGGACGTGGTCGACGTAGAGCCGCTCCCCGCCCCGCACCGGGTCGATCCCCGACGGCGGCCAGGGCGACGATGGCGTCGAGGAATGACGCATGCGTGAGAATAGTGCTGGGCAGGCGTGCTGGTCATGGCGCAAGAGAGCGGACGGCCCGACCTCGACCAACTCGACGGCGGGCCGCCTCCGCCATGCACGCCATCGTCGATGCGTTGCCCATGGTGTTGCAGTGGCCGCGGCTGCGGATCATCGCCGACTCCGACGCCAGGAAGTCGGCCTCGTCCCCCACACACCTGCCCCACGCTCGTGGCGACTTCGTCCAGGTGGCTGTTGCACGGTGTGAAGTCGGACGCGGTGTTGGCGAGGGCGATGCGAGCGCGGCCGTCGAAGGCGGGGGCATCTACGCGGATTCACGCCGCATGCGCGGTGAATCCGCGTAGGTTCGTGCGCCGGGCTCGAACAGGTTCTGAGCGAACTCGTCCATCGGCGGCTCGGGCGAGTGGCAGGATGACGCGGTCGACCGCCCGTCTGGGGGCGGGACGTCGATGAGGAGATGAGATTCGTGCACCTGGGTGAGTTGCTGGCGTACTCGTTCGGGCAGATCCACGAACTGGTGCACGGCACGCTGCAGGACCTGGACGCCGCTGCCCTGGCCTGGCGTCCCGATCCGGGGGCCAACCCGATCGCCTGGCTGGTGTGGCACCTGACCCGGGTCCAGGACGATCACGTCTCACAGATCGCGGGCCGCGAGCAGGCCTGGATCGCCGAGGGATGGGCTGAGCGGTTCGGGCTCCCGG
>JACCXR010000161.1 GCA_013696915.1 Euzebyaceae bacterium | reverse complement strand
TCGATCGTGTCGGCGGTGATGTCGAGCGCGGTGAGGATCGGCACCCCCGCCCGCAGCAGCGTCCCCAGGTTCCGGGAGAAGCGGGAGAGCGCCAGCTTGTGGAACAGCACGCCGAACACCGGCAGCTTCAGCTTGAGCCGGTCGAGCTGGAACCGGATCGGCGGCTTCGCCCGGGCGTAGGCGAATGCCCGCATCATCAGCGGGGGGCCGAAGATCAGGACGAACCAGGCCTTGCGCACGATCGTCGACAGCATCAGCAGGATCTGGGTGGGCAGCGGCAGCTCCCCACCCAACTGCTCGAACATTCCGACGAACGTCGGCACGATGAAGATCAGCATGATGATGGTGAGCAGGACCGCCATGATGAGGACCACGACGGGATAGGTGAGCGCCGACTTGATCTTCCCGCGCAGCGCGAGGTCCTTCTCCAGCGTCTCTGCGATGCGCAGGAGGACCTCGTCGAGGATGCCGGCGGTCTCCCCGGCCTTCACCATGGCGACGTAGAGCTTCGGGAAGACCTTGTGGTCGGCGAGGGCGGACGACAGCGACCGTCCCTGCTCGATCTCGGTGCGCACCTCCCCGACGATCTTGGCGAGCGCCTTGTTCTCGGTCTGCTCCGCGAGGATGTTCAGCGCACGGATCAGCGACAGCCCCGAGCTGATCATCGTGGAAAACTGCCGCGAGAAGACCACGAGGTCCTTCAGGCCGACCTTGGTCCCGAACCCCGGGATGGTCAGTTCCTTCGTGAGCGCCGTCTGCTGCACCGCGGTGATGGACACCGGCGCGTAGCCCATGTCCCGCAGCCTGGTCGCGACGACGCGCTGGTCCACGGCGTCGAGCGAGCCGCTGCGGGTCTGGCCGCCCTTGTCGCGGACGGTGTAGCGGAACGTCTGGGTGGCGGTTGCCATGGCTGAGGATCCTTTAGGAACGTCCGCAGAGGCGGTTGAAGTCGGCCACGCCGTTGCACTTCTCGAGAGCCGTCTCATAGCTCACCGAGCCGAGCTTCACGAGGGTCGCGAGCGACTGGTCCATAGTCACCATCCCGTACTGCTTGCCGACCTGGATGGCGGAGTACATCTGGTGGGTCTTGCCCTCCCTGATGAGGTTGCGGATGGCGGGGGTGGCGACCATCACCTCGCACGCGGCGACGCGTCCGCGCCCGTCGGGCGTCTTCAGCAGCTGCTGGCAGAGCACTCCCTGCAGGGTGCCGGCGAGCATGATGCGGATCTGCTCCTGCTGCTCGGGGGGGAAGACGTCGATGATCCGGTCGATGCTCTGCGGCGCATCCTGGGTGTGCAGCGTGCCGAAGACGAGGTGGCCGGTCTCGGCTGCGGTCAGCGCGACCTGGATCGTCTCCAGGTCACGCAATTCGCCGACGAGGATGACGTCCGGGTCCTGCCGCAGGGCGTGCTTGAGTGCGGACGCGAAACTGAGGGTGTCCGTGCCCAGCTCGCGCTGGTTGACCACCGACATCTTGTGCTTGTGGAGGAACTCGATCGGGTCCTCGACGGTCATGATGTGGCTGGCGCGCTCACGGTTGACGATGTCCAGGATGCCGGCGAGGGTGGTCGACTTCCCGGACCCGGTCGGTCCCGTGACGAGGACGAAGCCACGGGGCAGGTGCGCGAATTCGCTGACCTTCGTCGGGACGCCGAGCTCGGAGATCGGCTTGATGTCGAACGGGATGACCCGCATGACCGCGCCCAGGGAGCCCCGCTGCTGGAAGACGTTGACGCGGAAGCGTGCCTTGCCGGGAACCACATAGGAGACGTCGAGCTCGAGGTGTTCCTCGAACGCCTGCTGCTGCCGCTGCGTCAGGATGCCGTAGATCGCCTTCTGGAGATCGGCCGGACTGAGCGGGTCGTAACCGTCCAGCCGTTCCAGGTCGCCGTTGCGCCGGATGGCCGGCGGGATGCCGGTGGTCAGGTGCAGGTCGGACCCTCCACGCTCGACCAACTCGACCAGCGCCTGGTTGAGGTCGAAGTTCGACTCGGCTTCGTACGGCAGCAGCGGCGGCTCGGCCACCGCGGTCAAGGACCCGTTGCTCTCAGGACTGTCGACGGGGTCCCCTGACGCATCAGCGAGATGCTCGATGGCGGCGACCAGGTCGGTGCGCAGGGCCAGCGCGATCTTCACGTCCATCCCGGTGAGCCGGGTGATCCGCTCGACGGCCGCGACGTTCCCCGGGTCCGCCACCGCGACCACGAGCTCGTTGCCGGGACCGAACTGCACCGGCAGGGCCACGAGCTCGAGCGCGAGGGGCTTCGTGACGAGCATCGCCGCCTGGGGGTCGACGTTCCCGGCAGTGGTGTCCGCGAACGGAACGCCCATCTGCTGGGCGACGGCCGCGACGATCTGCTGTTGCGTTGCGAGCCGGCGGTCGACGAGCAGCTTGGCCAGTGACATGCCGCTGGTGGCTTGCACCGCCACCGTGGCGTCGAGCGCGAGTCGGTCGACCACGCCTTGTTCGACCAACACCTCGCCGAGGCCCTTGTTCATCGCGACGCCCTCCGTGGAGCACACATGCCGAACCGGGTGATCCGGTCCTACATGCTCAGTCGGCAGGTCGGACCCGGGGTTTAGTCCGGGTGCGGATCGCCGTCAGGGCGAAGTCATGGCGACGTCAGACGATGACGCGGGCGATCTCCTCCAGGGTGGTGTGCCCCAGCACCACCTTCGCGAGCCCGTCTTCCCGCAGTGACCTCATCCCCTGGCTCGCGGCGCAGGCCGTGATGTCTGCCGTGGAGGCCTGTTCGACGATCTGGCGCTCGATGTCCTCTGTGACCGGCATGACCTCGTGGATGGCCAACCGGCCCTTGTAGCCGGTCTTCGCGCAGGCCGGGCACCCATCCGCGCGGTAGAGGGTCGGAAGGGGCATGCCGTCGGTCCACGGCAGCCCCGCCGTGTGCAGCTCCGCCGGTGTGGGCCGATACGCCTCCTTGCACCGGGAGCACAGCCGCCGGGCGAGCCGCTGAGCCAGGACGCAGTCGACCGCCGACGCCACCAGGAAGGGGTCGATGCCCATCTCGGTCAGACGGGTCACCGCCGACGGCGCGTCGTTCGTGTGCAGCGTCGAGAGCACGAGGTGTCCGGTCAGCGCTGCTTCCATGCCGATCTGCGCGGTCTCGTGGTCGCGCATCTCCCCCACGAGCACGACGTCGGGATCCTGGCGCAGGATGGACCGCAGCGCGACGGGAAAGGTGAGACCGGCCTTCGGCTGCATCTGCACCTGGCTGATGCCGGGCAGGCGGTACTCGACCGGGTCCTCGACCGTGACGATGTTGACCTCCGGCGTGTTGATGATGTTGAGCGTGGCGTAGAGCGTCGTCGTCTTCCCGGAGCCCGTGGGACCGGTGACGAGGATCATCCCGTAGGGCTTCCGGAAGCTCTGCTCGTAGCGCTGGTAGTTGTGATCGAGGAAGCTGAGGTCGCTCAACTGCAGCAGGACGGAGGTCTTGTCGAGGATCCGCAGGACGACCTTCTCACCGTAGACGGTGGGGAGCGTCGACACGCGCAGGTCAATGGCCCGCCCGCCTGCCTTGACGCTGATGCGGCCGTCCTGGGGGACCCGCCGCTCGGCGATGTCGATGTCCGCCATGATCTTCAGGCGGCTGACGACTCCGGCGTGGATCTTCCGGTTCTGGCTGGTCACCGGGTGCAGCACCCCGTCGACCCGATAGCGGACGCGGAGCGCGTCCTCACCGGGCTCGATGTGGATGTCGGACGCGCGGTCCTGCACAGCCTGCTGGATCAGCGCGTTCACGAACTTGACGATCGGCGCCTCCTCGGCCACCTCGGTGATCGCATCGAGGTCACCGGCGTCGTCGTCGCCGTAGGCGAAGCGGTCCGCCACCTCCTGGACCGAGTCGCCCATCCGGCTGTACCGGTCGAGCGCGGCGGCGATGTCCTGCCGGCTCGCGACCACCGGCTGCACGCCGCGGTCGGTGACGGTACGGAGGTCGTCAAGCGCGATCACGTTCGCCGGATCGCTCATGGCGACGAGCAGCTTGCCGGCGTCGTCGAACCCCACCCCGATGACGCCGTAGCGCCGGGCGAGCGGCTCGGGGATCAGCGACACCGCGAGCGTGTCGAGCTGCCGGCCAGCGAGGTCGACCAGGTCCAGACCGAAGAGCTTCGCGAGCGACCCGGCGAGATCCGCTTCGCTGCACAGGCCCATCTCGACGAGCACCCGGCCGAGCGACCCGCCCCCCCGCAGCTGCTCGGCTTCGGCGCACTGCAGATCAACCTCGCTGACGAGCCGCTCCTGGCGGAGCACGTCGGCGAGCCGGCGCGTGCGGGTGCCCATGACGGCTACCGTACCTCGACCCAACCCGACGCCCGCGGGACGCCGCCTGTCGTCACCACCCGGAGCGCCTCGTCGTAGTGGAACTTCCAGCCGCCGTTGTTGTCGATGCTGTTCGCCGCGAGCGAGCCGAAAACCTGTCCTTGGGCGCCTCCCGCGAACGAGCCGTTCGGCCCGTACAGCGCCGCCGAGATCCGGACGTAGTTCGCGAAGTCGAACGCCGTGCCGGCCGTGGCGGAGAAGATCAGGAGGCTCGATGACGGGCGCGGGCCGAGCACCTCGTTCAAGATGTCGAAGTTGATGTCCTCGTGCGCGTTCACCTTCAGGGTGCCGGTGAGGTAGATGACGACCGGGTTCTCGGGGGTGCCGATGAACGTCGTCGTCGAGTAGAGCGTGGCGTTGGTGAACACGTACGTGCCAGGGCCCAGCGTCTTGTTGGCGCCGTCGAACGAGCCGACCGGCGAGGACGGCAGCGCCACGGGGGGCGGATCGACGCGCGCGCGGAAGTACTCCAACTTGCGGTTGCCGTCGGCGAGGGGAAGGGTTGCGTCGCGCGGCTGGGAGTACCCGGCGCAGGTCAGCGGGCCGTCGCACCTCCCGGTGGCCCCCGGGAGCGGGTTGGGGACGATCTCGCTCGCGTAGTGGATCTCGGCGCCGTCGATCGCGTCGAAGGTCCCACCGTTGAGCTTGAGCCAGCCGTTCGTCGAGATGATGCCCTTGCGCGTCGCGCGGGCGGGGCAGATGCGGTCGCCCAACAAGGGGTCGGGGAGCCCGAGAGCGTTACAGACCAGCAACAGATTGGCCAACCGGCTGAAGGTCCCGCCCGACCAGGTCCCCGACGTGTAGGAGTCTGCCCGGTTGCCACCACCCAGGTTGGCGAAGTTGTGGCCGAACGCGGCCTTGTCGAAGACCGATACGTTGGCGACCGTGGCCTGGATGGTCCGCTGGGTGCCGTTGGCTGCCGTGCCGGTGGTGGTGATCGTCCAGGTGGTGGCGTTGCGCACCGCCTGGCCCGCGTAGGTCCCCCCGGCGGCGGGGGTCGACGGCAGCGTGAAGCTCTCGGTTATGGCGCGCGACGCGACGAGGGACACCATCCGGTCAAGGCCAACCTCGGCGATGGGCAGCGACTGCTCGAAGCCCTGGTCGAAGCGGGTCTGCTGCTGCCCGGTTATGACGGTCGCGGTGGTGACCGAGATCACGGAACCGACGATGAGCATGGCGAGCAGCGCCAGCGGCAGACTGCCGCGCTCCTCGCCGAGGCGTTGTCCGGGCATGTCAGCCTCCCGCATTCCGGAGCATGATCTGGTTCTCCAGGTCGACGGCGTTGGTGGCTGGGCCAATGGGCACCCTCACGCGCGCGGTTACCAGCCTGACGTTCGCCAGCTGGGCCGGCGTGAGGGTCCCGGTCAGCGCGGTGCCGTCCGCCTGGGAGTAGCGGAAGGTTCCGACCCCGGCGGGCATGGCGACGCCGGTGAGCAGCACCTGCGCTGGCGGGTCGGCGACGACTGCGCCGGTCGTGACGTTCCTGGTCCGCTCGTCGGCGATGAGTTGCGTGCCGGCGGGCGTGGCCGCCGACAGGGCACACACGACCCCCGTCGGGCAGAGCCAGTAGCTCACGGTCCGCCGTTGGCCGGCGCGGACGATGCTCATGGTTGCCGCGGCCGGCCCGGCGGCGTCCAGGGGGTTGGCGCCACGGAGGTCGCGCGTCATCCGCTCGAGCGCCACCTTGGCGTCGGTGAGCACCCGTGTCTGGTCCGTCAACCGCCGCTGGGACTGGAGGTTGGCGACGACGGACTGCATGGCGACACCGCCCACGACGAGCGCGATGAGCATCGCGATGAGCATTTCGACGAGGGAGACGCCCTCGTCGGGTCGCAGGCGCGCCTTCGGTCCGGACACCGTCAGACCTGCGCCACGTTGCGTTCAACCCAGCCGCTGGTGGTGCCGCCTCCGGCGCGGAGCACGACGAAGGTGAAGCGCTGCATGCCGCAGCACTTGAGTTCGGTGCTGCCGGACGGGAGACTGAGGCGCCATTGGCCCGACGCGGCGTCGAAGACCAGGGCGGTCTCCTGTGCCGCACCCGTCGCCAGGGTGTAGTTGAGCCGGACCGAGTCACGGGTGGGGTCGACGCCGCTCACGGTGGCGGTGAAGTCCACGTTGACGTTGTTGCAGTACCGACCGCCGCTGCAGGACCCGAAGTTCCTCTGGAGGGTGATCGTCGACGGGGAAGCGGTCATGGAGGTGATCACGGGCGGGCTCGCCGCGACCGCGGCCAGGGACAGCGTGTACTGCTGCTCGGGTCCGCCGGCGCCGGTGCGGAGCGTGAACGTGAGGCCGGGGCTGAGCTCGCCGACCAGGATCTTGCGGACGACGTTCGTCCGGGCGATCGTCCCGGTCCAGGTGATGCCGCCGTCGCCGCTCGTAAGCGTCTGGGTCTTCACCACGCCTCCGTCGTTGCCCCACGACAGGGTCACCAGCGCGGAGGCGGAGAATCCGCTGAGGACCGCGGTGACGCCGATGTCGTTCAACGGCCCGCCCAAGATGTCGACGACGGAGGGGTTGGGGGTGAGCGTGATCGAAAGGATCATCTTCGCCGGCGTCCCGGCGCCGCCGCCCGTGACCACCTGGGGCGACGTCTGGGCCACCGCCGTCGTGAACGTGAGCGAGCGCACCTGACCGCCGGCGGACCAGGTGACCGTCGACGTGACGTTCTTCACGGTGGGCGATCCCGCGGGCACCACCATGCCGGGCGTGGCCGCGGCGGTCTCGGTGACCGTCGTCGAGACCTGGTAGCTCCGACCGTCCGCCGGGACCGTGGTGACGTCCGGCCCTGCGGTGGTGACCGTGAGGCCCTCGAAGCCCTTGGCCCTCTGCCGTTCGAGGTGCTCGTTGCCGACCCGCGTCGCGGCGGTACGAGCACGCTGATCGACGATCGACTGCGCGGAGGCGATCATCGCACCCAGGAGCGCCGTCATGACCACCATGAGGATGACCATGGCGACGAGCATCTCGACCAGCGAGAAGCCTTCCTCGTCACGCGGTCGGCGCCTCGTCAACACGTGCATGGCTGGGTGCGTCCTCACGATCGGGAACAGACTCTTCACCGGTGTATCGGCCGAGCGGTCACCGAGTTGAGCGGTCGCAACCAGCGTGGCCTCGGCCGCCCCACCCGCCTGGCCGTCGGCGGACCCCGCGAACGTGGCGCGACTCTGATTCTCAGATAACTTGGGGCCATGACGGAGATCACGGCCACCGAGGCGGCTCGGAACTTCTCTAAGCTGTTGGACGACATCGAGCACGGCCGCCGCCGGTACACGGTCACGCGCGGTGGAAAAGCCGTTGCCAGTGTGGGGCCCGCGGGCCCCAACTCGGTCACGGTCCGCGACCTTCTCGACCGCCTCCGCAGCGCCCCCCGGCCAGACGACAGATTCGGTGAGGATCTCCAGCGAGCGAGGCGAGCGCTCGGAACCCTGTCCACGGACGACCCGTGGGAGTCCTGATCGACAGCTCCGTCCTCGTGGACTCGGAACGCGCTGACCAGGATCCCCGGCGCTTCCTCGATCTTCCGGCCGCTGTCAGCGTCATCACGATCTCCGAGTTGCTGCACGGCGCGCGGCGGGCGGACACGCCCGAACGACGGGCACGCCGCGAGGCCTTCGTGGAGTCCGTCACCACACTGCTGCCGGTGATCGACTTCGATCTGCCCGTGGCGCGGCTGTATGCCTCGCTGTGGGCGGAGACCGCGGCGAAGGGCACCCCGGTCGGCGCGCACGATCTGATGATCGCGGCCACGGCGCAGCTCCTGGACTGGCCCGTCTGGGCGCGCAACCGGGCGGACTTCCGCCGCATCCCGGGCACCCGCCTGGTCGACGACGGGTAGGGGCCGCTCAGCGCGGTGGCGGCCGGCCGATCGCGCCGGCGGCGGCGAGGTGCATCGCCTCCAGGGGTGCGGCGAGGCCGGTCCAGCGCTCGAACGACAGGGCGGCCTGCGCGACGAGCAGCCCCAGCCCGTCGACGGCGACGGCGCCGCCGGCGCGGGCGGAGGCC
>JACCXR010000160.1 GCA_013696915.1 Euzebyaceae bacterium | reverse complement strand
GCTGGGGGCACTCTACGGCGCGTTCCTCCATGGCCTCCCCTCGCCTCTCCCCGACGTGCCGATGCAGTACGCGGACTTCGCGGACTGGCAGAGAGACTCCCTCCGCGAAGAGCTCCTGCAGAACGAGCTCGCCTACTGGAGGCGGCAGCTCGGAGGGCAGCTCCCGGCCCCGAGCCTTCCGACGGACCGTCCCCGCGCCGGCGGCGCGGCGGCGCGCGGGAGGCGCTGCGCCGCGGCGAGCTGCCCCGGACCTGGATCTGACGAGACCCGGAGCTGACGGGGCCCGGAGCTGACGAGGCCCGGATCTGACGAGGCTGGTCAGACGTCCTTCTCGCGGCCGGGGACCGGGCCGACGCCCGCGGGGACCTCCCCGGGGCGGTCCGGCGGGCCCGCGCGGAGGCTCGCGACCACGACGACCGCCAGGATGCCGACGATCACCCCCAGGCTGGCGAGCGGGTCGATGTGCGGCAGCGGAACGCCGGCGAGCGACTCGATGCCGTCCTGCTCGAGGCTCTCGATCACCAGCTTCACGCCGACGAAGCCGAGGATGACCGCGAGGCCCGCCTTGAGGTAGCGGAGCTTGTCGGCGACGCCGGCGAGCAGGAAGTACAGGGCCCGCAGGCCGAGGATGGCGAAGATGTTCGACGTGAGCACGATGAAGGGGTCGCGGGTGATCGCGAAGATCGCCGGGATCGAGTCCATCGCGAAGACGAGGTCGGTGAACTCGACGAGGATCAGGACCACGAACATCGGCGTGGCGAGCAGCCGGCCGTTCTCCCGGACCCAGAAGTGGTCCCCGCGGTAGCCGTCGGTCGTCGGCAGCACCCTGTTGACCCGCTTCAGCAGCTTCGACTCGGTGACGTCGGGGTGCTGGTTGCGCTGGGTCCAGGTCTTGACGCCGGTGTAGATCAGGAACGCGCCGAAGATGTAGAGGATCCAGTCGAACCGCTCGATGAGGGCGGCGCCCGTGAAGATCAGCACGGTGCGCATGACGATGGCGCCGAGGACGCCGTAGAACAGCACCCGGTGCTGCAGTTCCCGGGGGACCGACAGCGCGCCGAAGATCAGGACGAACAGGAAGACGTTGTCGACCGAGAGCGACTTCTCGATGACGTAGCCGGTGAAGTACTCGAGGACGACGTTGCCGCCGTCGCCCTCGTGGAACCGGGTGAGGAACAGCCCGAAGAGGATCGCGCACCCGATCCAGATCGACGACCAGATGCCGGCCTCCTTGATGGAGACGGCGTGGCTGTCCTTGTGGACGACGAGCAGGTCGATGGCGAGCAGGACGGTGACGACGACGGCGAAGATGCCGTACAGCAGCGGATCGGACAGCAAGCGGGTTCCTCCCGGGGGCTCTTCACGGCGCGCGCCGCGGCGCACGCCGTTCTGCCCGAAGGTCTCGCATCCACGCTGTGGGCGCCGATCCGGGTGGGTGCGGCCCACCGTGCTGACGAATCGCCACCGGAAGGGCCGTCACGGCCGTTCCGTCGCTACTCTCCCTCGGCAAGGGTCGGTGCAACAGTACCCGCCCGCGCCGATCAGGCGCGGCTGCGGGCCTTGGAGCCCATGAGCGCGCCGACCACCAGCAGGACCACGGCGATGATGAGCACCCACTTCAGGCCCTCGACGAACAGCCCGACGCCGCCGAAAATCAGGGCGAGGATCAGCAGTACAACGACGAGTCCCATTCCGTTCTCCTTGGTCGCGGGTTGCCTGCGTGCTACCCGCGGCGGGCGACTCTGACTCGTGAATGGCCGGATTTGCGGAGGCGATTCTCATGACCTCGGTGGTGGCGGTCGCGCAGCGACCCTCATGGAACGCCGACACGGAGCGTGAGCGGGAGGCGGCTCAGGTCACGGGCTGCTGCTCGGAAGCCGGTTCGTGGAAGCGGCTGTCGGCCTCCTGCTCGCTGCTCGCCACCGCGAGGCCGCGCCGCCGCAGCCGTCCCTTGCTGTACCGGTAGAGCAGGAACGCGAGGACCGGCGGCACGAACATCGACGCGATGCGAAAGCCCCACGTCGCCGTCTCGATGGGGATGCCGGTGAGGCGGGAGAGCTGGTCGTTGGTCGCCGCGGCCGAGGCGATCAGGACGAACGAGAACGTCCCGATCGCGTACGCGGCGCGCAGGGGGATGTCGAGGGGGTTCTGCAGGACGTGCCATTCGCCGGACAGGTGGTACACCCGGCGCTCGATGAAGGGGTAGGCGATCAGCGCCCCGAACACCAGACCGGGCAGCACGACGCCGGCGATGAAGGGACCGGAGATGGTCAGGCCCGGCAGGTCCCATTCCAGCGCCGGGATCATCCGCAGCACGCCCTCCAACCAGAACATGAACCAGTCCGGCTGGGCGTTGTTGCCGACCTCGGCGGGCACGTAGGGCCCCAGGAGCGCGACGTCGCTCCAGGGGATGAACACCGCGGCGAGGGTCAGCAGCCCGGCGGTCCACAGCATCAGGGTGGCCGACTCGGCGAACTGCGCGGGCCACAGCGGCTTGCCGACGATCATGCGGTGGCCGTCGATGCCGGTGCGCGGGAACTGGGTGTGCTTCTGCCGGACGAGCAGCAGCAGGTGGAGGCTGACCGTCCCGATGATGATGCCGGGCACCACCAGCACGTGGAAGGCGAAGAAGCGCGGGATGACGTCGCCGGTCGGGAACTCGCCTCCGAAGATCCAGAAGGCGAGGCGGTCGCCGACGAACGGGAAGCTCAGCACCTCCGAGTACGCGATGCGGATCCCGGTGCCGGCCAGCGAGTCGTACGGCAGGGAGTAGCCCAGGAACCCCTCGGCGATCGCGAGGGTCAGCAGCACGATGCCGAGGTGGTAGTTGAGTTCGCGCGGCTTGCGGAACGCGCCGGTCAGCAGGATCCGCAGCATGTGCAGCACGGTCGCGGCGAGGAAGAGGTGGGACGCCCCCCGGTGGATGCGGCGGATCAGCAGGGCCCCCGGCACGTCCTCCGACATCCGCAGGATCGACTCGAACGCGGCGGGCATCGACGTGCCGACGTAGAGCGGGTTCGAACCGGTGTAGATCACCGGCTCCGTGGACGGGCGGTAGAACAACGTCAGGAAGATGCCGGTCGCGACCAGCACGATCAGGGAGAACAGCGCCACCTCCCCGAGCAGGAACGACCAGTGGTGCGGGAAGACCTTGTTCGCCACGGCGCGGCCGGGTCTGCGCAGGCGCAGCCGGTCGTCCAGCTGGTCGAACAGCAGCGCGAACAGCGGCGTCATGCGTGCGTCCCTCCGGTCGTGCTCGTCACCCGAACGCCGGTCCGACTTGCGATTCGAAGTCGCCGAGGGCGACGAGGTAGCCGTCGGCGTCCACGCCGAGCGGCAGCTGCGGCAGTGCCCGGGCGGCCGGCCCGAACGTCGGGACCGCCCCCCGGTTCGCGTCGAAGGTCGACTGGTGGCAGGGGCAGAACAGCGCGCTGTCACGCTCGCGGTACAGAGCGACGGGGCAGCCGGCGTGGGTGCAGACCTTGGAGTAGGCCACGACGCTGCCATCGACAACCCAGTCGAGGTCGGTCGGAGGCTGCGGCTGCCCGGACAGCCGCAACACGACCAACGACGACGGCTCGTCACCGACGGCGCCGTTCGGCCAGGCCGTCGCGACACCGCCGACCGGGATGTCGTCGGGCCGCAGAGGCTCGCCGTCGCCGTCGACGACGCGCAGGCCGCGCTGCCATGCCGTCGTCCGCAGCGCGTTGCCCGGTGACGGACCGAGCGAGCTGACCGGTGCCGCGAAGCTGAGACCGAGGACGGCGCCGGCGCCGATGAGGATGCGGGTGAGGAAGGGCCGCCGGCCGACCGGCTCGACGTCGGCGATCGGCGCGTCGTCGCCCTCGTCGAGGTGCAGGCGGGGCTCTGCCGCCTCGACGTCGGGGAAGCGGTCGGTGAAGTACCGGCGGACCGCGACGGCGAGCAGCAGCATGGCGAGCGCGAGCGCGATGCCGTACACCGGCAGCGGCGCCTCCAGCAGCAGGGCGACGGCGAAGACCACGGCGAAGACGGCCGACGCGATGGCGGTTCCGGCCACGAGCGCGTCGTTCGCCTGGCTGGGTGGAGGGGTCCGCTCGGAGAGGACCAAAAGTTCTTCGGCCGGGGTCGTCGCGGGTTCCGGCTCCGGGCGGGCGGGCCGGGTCGGTGAGCTCATGTCTGCGGGCCCTCCGGGTCGTCGGTCGGCGGTGGGGTCCGGTCGGGGAACCACGACGGCCTGCCGCCGATCCACATGATCGAGAACATCATCGCGACGGCGAGCAGCGCCACGAACGCCGACGCGTACACGGGATTCAACTCGACGAGGCCGAACACCGGCGTGCCCCGGTGCTCACGCACCTCGGCGAGGTAGGCGACGACGTCGCCCACCTGCTGCTCGGTGATCTGGTCCTCGCTGAACCGCGGCATCTCGAAGGGACCGACCCGGGTCGCCTCGGCGATGGTGACCGGGTCGTAGCCCAGCAGGGCGGGCGTCCACGCTCCGGCTCCCGCCACGCCCCCGGCGCCGGTGTTGCCGTGGCAGTGCGCGCAGTTGTCGTTGTAGACCTGCAGTCCCTCCGCCGCGTTGCCCTCGGGCGGGACCGAGATCTCGCCTTCGAGCTCGAACGCCTCGGCCATCCACCCGACGAGAGCGCGCCGATCCTCGCCCTCGACCTGCACGCGGCGGGCTCGGTTGTCGAAGGGGTCCCCCGGCGGGGGCATGCGCCCCGTCCGCAGCACGAGGTCGACGTAGGCGACGCCCACGTCGTTCACCGGCGGGGCCTCGCGTCCGGACTGGGGGACGACAGCGCCCTCGCCGGCGCCGCCGTGGCACTGCAGGCACTGCTGCTGGTAGATGGTCTCGCCGCGGGCCCGCTCGGCCTCGGTGAGCTCCTGACCCTGGGCCGGCGCGCGGCCGACGAGCAGGGCGACGGCGCCGGCGAGCACGAACGCCCAGCCCAGCCACGCCCGGTTGCGGGAACGTTCCCCCGCGGCCGCCCGCGGTGTCCGGGTGCGGGGTCGTGGGAGCGGGTGCATCGGCTGGCGCGCCTCTCTCCCGCCGGGGAGGCGGGAACCGACGTGACGGCAACAGTCCTACCACGCGGGCGGGGAACTGTGCGGAGTGGCGCACCGGCGCCGGGAGCTGCCATGCTGGTCGCCGGCCCGGCCGGTCGCGGCGACGCCGCCGACAGCGGATCCGCCGCCCACCGGGTCACGCCTTCCCACGAGGAGTCCGGCGATGAGCGACCTCACCATCCGGTTCGCGCGCGACGAGGAACTCGACACCGTCGCCTCGCTGATCGTGGACGCGTACGCCGAGTACGCGGGCGCGATGTCGCCCGACGCCTGGTCGATGTACGCGCAGGACATCGCGAACGTCTACGGCCGGCTGACCGACGGCCGGTTGGTCGTCGCCGAGTTCGCCGGCCGCCTGGTGGGGTCGGTGACGATGTTCGGCCACTGGCGCGGGGCGCAGCCCGGCACGCTCGGCGTGCGCCTGCTGGCGGTCGCGCCCGACGCGCGGGGATCCGGGGTCGGCCGGGCGCTGATGGAGTGGTGTGTCGAGCGTGCGCGGGAGGAGGGCAACCAGCGGGTCGTCATCACCTCCACCCCGGAGATGGCCGCCCTGCGCGAGCTCAGCGAGAGCATGGGGTTCACCCGCGCGCCGGAACTGGACCACGAACCGGCCCCCGGCGTGCGGCTGGAGGGCTACGCGCTGGCGCTGTAGCCCCCCAGCCATACGGTCGTGAGGACGGCGGGCGACGCTACGCCTGACCCGTCGGCTGCAGGCCGTTCGCCCCGACCGACTTCGCGTCCAGGCCCAGCCCCTCGGCGACGCGGGTCCCGTACTCGGGGTCGCACTGCAGGAAGTGCCAGGCCATCCGCTCCTGGATGTGCTTCTCGCAGTCGCCCAGCAGCGTGGTGAGGTTGCGGACGAGGTCGTCGCGCTCCCAGTCCGGCATGGTGCGGTAGCGCTCCCCGGCCTGGCCGTAGTCGTTCGTGCGGCTGATCTTCTTGCGGCCCACCCGGCCCTCGACGTACGGCTCGTAGGTCTTGCCGGCCGGCTCGGCCTCGTCGAGGCCGCCCGTGGAGCTGGGCTCGTAGTTGACGTGCGGGTTCTCACCCGTGTCGTCGACGTGGTAGGCCATCTGGCCGTCCCGCTGGTTGGTGGCCGGCCGCTTGACCGGCGCGTTGACCGGCAGCTGGAGGTAGTTGGGCCCCACCCGGTGGCGCTGGGTGTCGGAGTAGGAAAACGTCCGGCCGACGAGCATCTTGTCGTCGGAGAAGTCCAGGCCGTCGACCAGGACCCCGGTGCCGAACGCGACCTGCTCGTTCTCGGCGAAGTGGTTGGAGACGTTGCGGTCCAGCGTCATCATCCCGACCGGACGCAGTGGGAAGGTGTCCTCGGGCCAGGTCTTCGTGTCGTCGAGCGGGTCGAAGTCGAGCTCGGGGT
>JACCXR010000157.1 GCA_013696915.1 Euzebyaceae bacterium | reverse complement strand
TCGCTGACGTCTTGTCCGCCCAGTACGACACCGCCCACGTGCCCGACGACGCCGTCGTGACCGCCGGTGTGGTGTGCTCCGAACGCGACGTCGTCTCGGCCACCCCGGCGAAGCTGTCCACCGGCGCCGTCGAACTCGTCCCGCTGTAGGCCATCACCGTCGTGCTGCCCTTCACGCCGGCGCTCAACGGGATCGACACCGTGCCGCCCGCATCCCCCCTCGCGGCCACCTTCTGCCACACGCGCGTGGTGATGCTGGTGCCCCTCACCGTGGAAACCTCGCTCCAACCCGTCACCCCGGTTGGGTCACCGATCGTCGACGACGCGTTGGCGAAGGTCAACAACAGCACCAGCCCGTCGCCGCCCTGCACCGCAGCTGGCACCGTCACCGTATGGGTGGACGTGTAGCGGTTCACGCTCGCCGAATCGCGGAACGCGATCGAGCCGCTCGGCGGCGTCAAGGCGACCGTGACCTGCCGGTTGGCGGTGCCGGTGGCCCCTCTGTTGTCGGTGACCGTCAGCGTCACCGTGTAGGTGCCGGCCGCCGCGAAGGTGTGGTCGACCGTGGACCCCGACCCCGTGGTGGAGTCGCCGAAGTTCCACGCCCAACCGGTGACCGACCCGTCCGGATCGCTCGACGTCCTCCCGTCGAAGCTGCACGTCAACCCCGCGCACGACACCGTGAACTGCGCCGACGGGGACTGATTCGGCGCCGGGCCGACCAGGGGGGAGAAGACAAACATGCCCTTGGACCGCCAGGTGTTGCCGTTGGAGTCGCTGATGCTGGCGATCGTCCCGCTCTTGGGCGCGCCGTTGAAGAAGTCGATGCGGCGCAGCGTGGTGTCCGTGCTGAGCGCGTAGTAGATGCGGCCGTTGGCCATCGTCATGCCGCGGACGTTGTCCCATCGCGGGAATCCCGTGCCGCCGCCGTTGGCGGTGTAGCGCTCGGCCCCGAGGACCCCGCTCTCGGCGGTGAAGTACCGCCAGTAGAGCGCGTTCTGGCCGGACACGGTGTAGTAGACGCGGCCGTTGTCGAAGAACATCCCCGTGAGACTGGCGACCGGGATGTAGTTGGCCGTGCCTGCGTGGTTGAGCAGGTTGAGGTTCAGGGCGGTGGCGGGGCCGAACGTGGTGCCGTCGAAGCTGCGGACGTAGAGGTTGCCGTCCTCCCAGCCGTAGAAGAGCTTCCCGCTGAGCATGAAGGTGCCGCGGGTACGGGACCACGCCACGGCGGTACTGACGGTCGAGGGGGCGCCGGGGGTGGTCCCGTCGAACGACCGCTTCGTCAGCGAGTCGTCGGTGCCGGCGACGTACAGGTCGCCGGGCAGCGTGCCGGGATTGGACGGCGGAATCGCCTTGCCGCCGGCGAGCGGCATCAGCGCGAGCCGCCCGTGGAACTCACCGCCGATGCTCTGGGTGTCGCTGGTCACCCACAGGCCTTGCGGTGTCGCGTAGAGGTCGAACACGCCGACGCCGCGGGGGCTGCGTCCCGGGTTCCAGCTCAGCGGCAGGCCGTTGCGCGGATCGAGGGCGGCGATGCCGCTGCGAGCCACCGCCCCAGGCCCCTCTGCGTTGTTGGCCAGCGGGTTGTTCAACCAGCGCTGGTGACCGCCGACGTAGATCGCGGTCCCGGTGACGGACACCGCGGACAGCGTGTCGCCGCCGGTCTCATCCGCCCACGTCTCCCGCAGCCCCGATCCGGTGGCGGCGGTCTCCCAGCGCGACGCGGTGTCGCACAGGCTCCCCCTGCGGCCGCCGCCCGTGTTCACCAGGACGAAGTACGAGCCGTCGGGCGAGAACTCGACGTCCTTGGCGTAGCTCGGGAACAGCTTGCTGTTGCATTCCCGCTGCAGCCGCAGCGTGGACCAGTTCGCCAGCGCGACCGGGCCCCGCGTGAGGTCGAGCATGGCGATCTGGTGGCGTTCCTGGCCTCCGGCGCTGGAGAAGTTGCCGATCACCATCAGCCGCGTCCCCTGCGGGTTGACGTCGACCTTGCGCCCGAACAGCGACTGCCCGGTGCGGGGACCGGCGAGCGGGACGTCGAAGTCGGACTTGACGTCCCCGGTCGCGACGTCGATCGCAGCGAGCGCCGACCGCGCCGTGCCGTTGACGGAGCTGAAGTACCCCGCGATGTACGCCCGGTCGCCGTGGACCACGAGGTCGAGCACGGTCGCGTTGGCTGACGCCCTGAAGCCGGGCACCCGCGCGCCGTTCGCCGTGTCGAGCTTGGTGACCCGGTTGACGGTCGAGCCGTTGGCCGTCTTGAACGCCCCAGCCACCAGCACCGACTGACCGTCCGGGTCCGCCGCCAGCGCGTGCACCACGCCGTTGAGCGTCGGTGTGAAGGCCGAGTCGATGGCACCGGTGGTGGCGTTGAAGGCGAAGATGTAGGGACGCGCGATCTCGGTGTTCGGGCTGCTGGCCGAGCTGATGGTGGTGAAGTCGCCGCCGGCGATCATCTTGTTGCCGACCTGGACGATGGCGTTCACGCGGCCGTTGAGCGCGTGGGGGGTGAAGTTGGCCGGGTCGTCTGACACCACGACGCTGTGCGCAACCTGAGTAGCTGCGGCCGGTCCCGCGATCGAGGCCAGCAGGGTCAGCATGCAGGCGGCGCAAACAAATGCACGAAAACGCGGACGGCCCCACGGTCTCGCCGGGCGCGGTAAGAGGACCACGCTCACTAGCGATGAAGAACGATTCTTCATGGAATCCGCCCCCGTCCCGCAAACGCTATGCCGTGGTGTCCCGGACCCCTGGGCGCTGCTGCCAGGAGTGGCTCGGGGAGACCCGTTTCTCGGAACTGCACCGTTGCGATCGTTGCCACGTCCTCTGCTCTATCGGGGCCTGTTCTCAGGTGCATCAACTTCCTGTCGTCACGGCATCGCGTCGGCTGTCTCGTTCTGGGGGACTTCGTGCGTCAGGTACCTGGCGTGCTCCACGGCCAGCGCCACCGCCTCAGCCCTGGAGTGAACGCCGAGCTTGGTCAGGACATGCTGGATGTGGCTGCGAGCCGTCTCCGGGGAGATGTACAACGCCGTGGCGGTCGCGTTCAGGGTGCAGCCGTTGCTCAGCAGGCGCAGCACCACCCGTTCCTGGCGCGTCAGCCGACCCATCAGCAGGGCAGTGTCGGCGGCCTCGCGTTTGCCCTGGACGAGCCTGTGCACCAGATGCCCGACCATCCACCGGGGAAACGCCGCCTCGCCGGCGCGGAGCCAGCGGATGGACGTCACGAACGACGAGAGCGACATGTCCTTCGTGACGTAGCCGTCCGCCCCCGCCTCCACGGCTGCCACCAGGCATTCGGGATCGGAACTCTCACCGACGAACAGGAGCTTGCACTCGGAGTCGAGCTCTAGCAGACGGCCGGCCGCGAGGTCCTCGCTCTCGGCCAGGAGACCAGCGTCGACGACGACGACGTTGGGCGCGCAGGCAGCCACCATCCGCACGGCTGTCGGACCGTCGGCCGCCTCCGCGACCGATTCCATGTCCAGTTCCGCGTCGATGATGCGGCGAAGGGCGGCCCGGAACAATGCGTAGCGGTCGACCACCAGGACACGTGCTCCCGCGTGGCCGACCGGACGTGAGGCGCGTGCGGTCGAAGTTCTCATCGGCCCTCCCGCTGTCGTGGTCCCGTTGTGGTGGACGAAGCGCCGCTAGCACCGAGGCGGTGGACATGCGAGGAGACTGCTGTCGCCCTCCTCACTCCGGATCGAACCGCGACGGCCGCGGCCTCGTGACGCGAGTGGACGCCCAGCTTGCCGAGGACGTTCTCGATGTGGGTCCGAACGGTGTGGCGCGAGATTCCCAGCCGTTCCGCTAGCTCCCGATCCCTTTCGCCGGTGACGATCGCCTGGAGAACATCGTGTTCCCGTGACGTAAGCGCCACGAGAGCAGGGGCGGTGGAGTGGAGGTCGCGCTGGCGTGCGGACGGGCCGGAGTTGGGGCGTGCCACCGGCCGGCCCTGGCCTCCTGCGAGGAGGTTGAGCAGCGTGGCCAGCGAGTCCCCGCGATCGAGCCAACCTGTGACCGCCGGATGGCGGGTCAGCGACCGGTCGGGGGCCCGGCCCGGCCGGGAAACGAGCCACGCCGCTGTCGGTGGGCGCCGGGTCGCTGCCCGGAGGAGCAAGGCGTCCAGCGCGCGACGGCCGATGCGCACGTCGACGACCAGGCGGCTGGTGAGCGTCAGCCGTTCCAGGTCCTGAGCCTCGCCGGCGCCTGGGCGTGCCGGCACCCCCGCGTCGGTCAGTAGTCGGGCGAGGCCTTCGGCGAAGGCTCGCTCCGCGTCAATGACGGTGACGACTCCACCATCGCGTTCGGCACGCGCCCGACCGCGCGCGTCGGCCTGCCAGTTCAGTCCCACATGCGTCCCGCCTGGCCCCCGCCCGGAGTCCACATCCCCGCAACGCCGAGCATGACGCACTCAACAGGCGGGGCAAGTGGTGTCCCGAACGGCGGCCGCACGTTCTTGAGCTCGCTTCCGTACGTCTCGGCTGCGTTCAGCGCTCCCGCCTTTCTCCCGTCCGACGCTTCGGTGAACCGAAGGTGTCCTCTGCGATGCGGAACGGTGACACAGGCGGGCGGCGGCCTCTATGCATTACGACGCACTCGGTGTGTGGAGATTGCGCGGTCGAGGCGCCGGACGGGGGGAGACGGCTCGTCCGGCAGACGGCCCACACCCGTCAGCTCCCGAGCACCCCGGCGACCCTGCGCCGGAGGCTCGCGATGTCCAGGACGTGGATCTCGCGACGGAACGTCTCGATGTAGCCGCGCTGCCGCATCAACTGCAGCGCCTTGCTCGTGGCTTCGCGAGACGTTCCCGTCCACGCCGCCAACTCGTTCTGCGAGAGGGGGAGGGTGATCCTGATCCGACCGTCGTCCCGTTCTCCGTACCGGTCCGCGAGTTCGACGAGGCGCAGGGCCACGCGGCCGAAGGTGTCGTTGAGGGCGAGCTGCGTCCGGTCCCGCGTCGCGCGACGCAGCCGGCGAATGAGGACCTGCAGGAGGACGCGCTGCGCCTCGGGATGGCTCTGGAGGAAGGCCTCGAAGCGCACGGTGCTGAGAACCTGCGCCTCGACGTCGTCGACCGCGATGATGGTCGCGTCCGCGGGCTCGCCGTCAAGGCTGGGGACGACGCCGAGCAGGTCACCCGGGCCCCAGATGTTCAGGACGACCTCGCGCCCGTCATCCGAGTGGTGTGCGACCTTCACCCGGCCCCTCAGAAGGACCATCACCCAGTGCGGCGTGTGGCCCTGGGTGAGCAGCGGCGCGCCGTGACGGAACACCCGACGGCGCCCGAGGTGGAACAGAGCGTGGTGTGCCTCGGGTCGTAGGGAGGCGAGGAAGGAGCCCGGCTCCAGTTCCGCGACGCCGTGCCAGGCCGGTGCCGGATCTTGAGCCAGAGCCCTGCTGTCGAACATCGCCGCCACTTGTCTCACCTCCCGCCATGGTCCTGCACGTCGGACAAGAAGAGCCCCCGGGGAAGCCGGGTCCTTGCCTGCCCCCAGCCCCCCGTCTGCGTGAGGCGCCTGCCCCCCAAGGATGGTAGCGGGCTTCTCGGGCCGTGAAAAGGGTCGACGCACAGTAAGGGCCTGCGCAGGAATTTAGGTTGGTCATTACGCTGTTCGGCAGACGCCCCGGTGGGGGGTGTTGCCTCGGAGCCGGCCCGGCCCCGATGACGCTGGTTGGTGGGGTGGCGCTGTGCCGGTGTTGTCGGGGGCGCGGCGTCGCAGCCG
>JACCXR010000198.1 GCA_013696915.1 Euzebyaceae bacterium | reverse complement strand
GCGTCGGGCGGCGGGACCGCGGTGGTGCCCGGCGCCGGCGTGGCGACGCGCGCCGCCGCCTGGAGGGCGCTGCGCCGGGTCCACGGCGACGACGCCTGGTCCACGCTGGCGGTCGACTCGGCCCTGCGGCGCACGACCCTGGACGCCCGCGACCGGGCCTTCGCGGCCAACCTCGCGTACTCGACGCTGCGGTGGGAGGGCACCCTCGACTGGGCCCTCGGGCAGGTGCTCACCCGCCCCCTCGACGAGGTCCAGCCCGACCTCGTGGACGTCCTGCGGCTGGGCGCGTGGCAGCTGCTGTTCGGCGGCACGCCGGACCGGGCGGCCGTCGGGACCGCGGTCGACCTGGCGCGCGCCGAGATCGGCCCGCAGGCGACCGGGTTCACCAACGGCGTGCTGCGCGGGCTCGCCCGTGCCCGGGACCGGCTCCCCTGGCCGTCCACGGACGACGACGCCGGCCTGGGCCTGGCGCTCGGCTACCCGGCGTGGATCGTCGCCGAGGCGCGCACCCGCTTCGGCGACCGCGCCGCCGCCGTCCTCGACGCGGGCAACGCCGCTCCGGGACTGACGCTGCGGGCGATCGGCGACCCCGACGCCCTGCACGCCGAACTGCGCGCGGCCGGTCTCGACCCGGTGCCGGGCCGGTTCGCGCCCGAGGCGGTCCGCCTGCCGGGCACGGACCCCGCCGGGCTGGCGGCCGTCGTCGAGGGCCGCGCCGTGCCCCAGGACGAGGCGTCCGTGCTCGTGACCCGGGCCGCCGCCGCCGGCACCGGCCCGGGAAGCGGCTGGGCCCTGGACGTCTGCGCCGCACCCGGCGGCAAGTCGACCCACCTGGCGGAGCTCGGGTTCCGCGTCGCCGCCGCCGAGCTGCACCCCGGCCGGACCCGGCTCGTGGCTGCCGCCGCGGCGCGAACCGGCCACGCCGACCGGGTGGCGGTCGTCGCCGCCGACGGCCGCGCGCCACCGTGGCGACCGGGGTCGTTCGACGCCGTCCTGCTCGACGCTCCGTGCACCGGCCTGGGCGTCGTCCGCCGGCGCCCCGAGCTGCGCTGGCGGCGCAACCCGGCCGACGCGGCCAGGCTGGCGGCGCTCCAGCTCGACCTCCTCGAGCGGGCCGCCCCGCTCGTGCGCCCCGGCGGTCTGCTGACCTACAGCGTGTGCACCTGGACCCGGGCCGAGACCGCCGGCGTCGCCGCCGCGTTCCTCGCCGCCCACGGGGACCGCTTCGACGCCGAGCCGCCCGACCTGGCCGGCGCCGGCGTCCGCATGGACGGCGAGCCGGGCGTGCAGCTCGCCCCCGACCTCGACGGCACCGACGGCATGTACGTGGCGGCCTTTCGCGCGGGATAGCCGCGCGCGCGTGCGGCTACGTGTGGCGCAGGCCGCCATGGCGGGCGCACGCTTACAGATCGCCTACGCCGTACCATGTCCGTCTTGTCCGTAAGAACCTGCGGATTGCGATGGAGGCACAACGATGGGCAGGTCGGCCCCCAGGCGCAGCAGCCGCACCGCGCTGGGTCCACTGGGGGCGGCGGCGGCGCTGGCCTCGGCGAGGCGTCGCGCACTGGGACTCACGCAGCGAGAGCTCGGTGAGCTCGCCGGCGTGGGGGAGCGGACCATCCAGGCGCTGGAGGCCGGAAAGGGGACGCTGCGCGTGGATCTGCTGATCCGCGCGCTGGACGCCGTCGGGCTGGCGGTCGCGGTGGTGCCGCGTTCACAGGGCCGCCGCCTGGTGGACGGCGGAGCCGCGCTCCTGAGCCCCGGTCGCACGGGCGATGACGCGACGGTGGACGACGTGCGCGGCGATCGGGGTCCGGAAGGTCGGCCGGAGTGAACGACGACCTCCCCGACCTCCGCGCGATCGACGTCGCTGATGTGTACAAGGGCGACGTGCTGGCAGGTCAGCTCGCGCGCGAGGGAAACGACGTCGTCTTCCGGTACGCGGCGGCCTACGTCGCGAACGAGACCGTATCGCCCGTCGCACGGACGCTGCCGCTGGGCCCGGACCCCGTGCGGGCGACAGCGGGTTCGGTGCCCGCCTTCTTCGCCGGGCTCCTGCCCGAGGGCCTCCGTCTGCGGGCGATCGTCACCGGGACGCGGACGAGCGAGGACGACCACCTGACGCTGCTGCTCGCCGTCGGGCAGGACGCGATCGGCGACGTCCGGGTCGTCCCCGCCGGGGCCACGCCCCCGCCGCCCGTCCCGACGCTTGAACAGCGGCGGGTGGCCGACGTGGACCTCGTCGAGGTCTTCACCGAGGCCATCTCCATCTCGTCGGCCCGCTTCGAGCGGATGGCTCTGCCGGGGGTGCAGGCGAAGGTGTCCGCCGCAATGGTCTCGACGCCGATCGGCACCTCGACGGGGCCGGCGATCCTCAAGCTCAACCCGCCCGGCGGCCACCCACACCTGGTGGAGAACGAGCACTTCTTCCTCACGATGGCCGCCGCTTGCGGGCTGCCGGCGCCGGTGCACCGGCTCGTCCACGACCGGACCGGACGAAGCGGTCTGCTGGTCGCCCGGTTCGACCGCGTCCCGGCCGCGGGTGGTCGCTTCCGCCGGCTGGCCCAGGAGGATGCGTGCCAGATCCTCGGTGCCTACCCGGCGGCGAAGTACCGGCTGACCACGGAGGGGGTGGCGCGCGCGCTCGCCGGCATGGTCGAGGAGGGGGACGGCTCCAGGCCACTCGCGCTCCGCCGCGTCTTCGAGCTCGTTGCCTTCAGCTACCTGATCGGCAACGGCGATCTGCACGGAAAGAACTTCTCCGCCCGTGTCAACCCGGAGGGGATCGCGGAGATCACGCCGGTGTACGACCTGGTGAGCACGCAGCCCTACCTGTCCTGGCGGGATCCGATGGCCTTGAACCTGTACGGGCGCGCGGGCCGGCTCAAACGCGGTCACCTGCTGCAGTCCGCCGAACGACTCGGCCTGCGCGGACCCGCGCTGGGAGGCGCCCTCGACCGCATCTGCGACAGTGCCGCGCCGTGGATCGAGCGGCTGGACTCCATCGGGTTCGACGACCGGACGACCGCACTGCTCACCGATCTGCTCCGGGCCCGCATCGCGGAGCTCGGGCGGCGGGAGTAACCCGTCGCGGGGCAATGCGGCCGTCACCGGGCGCGCTACGCTTGCCGCGACGGTCCACGACCGTCGCCGCGCCTTCGGGGCAGGGTGCAATCCCCTACCGGCGGTAGCCCTCGACCGTGAGGGGAGCCCGCGACCCGGCAGCCGCCAGCTGCCGGTTGACCTGGTCGAACACCAGGGCCGACGGTGACAGTCCGGATGAGAGAAGGCGCAGGGCCCCGGTTCTCCGGCACGTCCGCGCTCGGACGGGCCCGGCCAGGCGAACCTGCGCGCACCCTCCCCGACCCACGCGGCCGGCACGAGGGAGGTGAGCGAGGCGATGGAGCACCCGGACGACCTGGACTGGATGCTCCGCGCCCTCGAACTCGCCGAGCACGGCCGCGGCGCGGTGTCTCCAAACCCGCTCGTCGGCTGCGTCGTCGTCCGCGACGGCCGTGCCGTCGGCGAGGGCTGGCACCGGCGCGCGGGGGGCCCGCATGCCGAGGTCGCGGCGCTCGCTGCCGCGGG
>JACCXR010000125.1 GCA_013696915.1 Euzebyaceae bacterium | reverse complement strand
GCCCGCACCCGGCGGTGCGGTTGCCCGCGGCCGCGTTCGGCGGGGGCGGCGCCCTTGCCGGCCTCGCCGGGACGGCGGACCTCGGTCCCGGACCGGACGGAGCGCTCGTCCTGCCCGACGACGGCCCGGCCATCCGGCTGTGGTCGGTGCCCCAGACCTCCTGAACCGGCCGCCGCGTCCCGCCTGGTAGGGGGCGTTCGCGTGCACGGGTCGGGGCGGGCCGTCGCGTCGCGCGGGCCGGTCGTCCCGGTTTCCTCGGCCCCCGAGTGCGACGCTGGCGCGGAATACCGCGCCAACGTCGCATCGGGACGCGGGCGGGTCAGCGCGGACTGAGGACGCAGAGCTCGTTGCCCTCGGGGTCAGACAGGACGACCCACGTCACATCGCCCTGGCCGATGTCGATGCGTCGCGCGCCGGCCCGTTCCAGGCGGCCGACCTCGGCGGCGTGATCGTCGGCGGGGTACGGCGCGACGTCGATGTGGAGACGGTTCTTGCCGCGCTTGGGCTCGACGACCGAGAGCAGTTCCAGCCACGTCGCCGGCGCGGTCGGATGGCGCAGCCCGACCAGCCCCTCACGACGGGCGAGGACCGGCCAGCCGGTGGCGTCGCTCCAGAAGGGGGCCAGGCCGACGGGGTCGGCGCAATCCAGTACCACCGCCGCCACCGCGGGTCCATCGCGGTACTCGTTCCGTGGTTGCAGGACGCAGAACTCGTTGTCCTCGGGGTCGGCGAGGACGACCCACGGCACGTCGCCCTGCCCGATGTCGGCGGGTCGCGCGCCGCGGTCAAGCAGCCGCCCGACAAGGCCGCGGTGATCCTCCATGTCCTTCGAGCCGAGATCGAGGTGGACCCGGTTCTTGCCGATCTTCGGGTCGCCGACCGGCCCGAAGACCAGCGCCGGAGGGCCACCCTCCCCCCAGCGCGGCGCGCCCTCGGCCTCGACGGCCACCTCGTCGGGCGCCTCGAACGTCACCGTCCACCCGAGTGCGTCCGCCCAGAAGGCGGCGAGCGCGGACGGGTCGTCGGCATCGACGACCACGGAGTCCAGGCGCGTCGGCATCACGAGGGACGGTACCTCCTGGCGGCGGCGCACGACATGCACGTCTGCGCCGTCGGCCGCGCCATCAGGCGGTCGAGGACGATTCGGTCCCCGCAACTCGTGCAGATGCCGTACGAGCCCGCGCGGAGCCGCTCGGCCGCTCGTTCGAGATCGGCGAGCTGGTTCCGGGCCGCGGTCAGCAGCGCGGAGATCTGGGCGCGCTCGAACGCGATCGTCGACCCCTCGGGGTCGTGTTCGTCGTCGGTGGCGCCGATCGCAGACGACTCGACGATGACGCCGAGCTCGCGCGTGAGCCCCGCCACGCGACCCGCCGTCCGTTCCCGCTCCACCCGGATGAGGTGCTCGAGGGCCGCCCCTTGCCGCGGGGACAGCCCCGCGGCCGGCTGTTCCGAGCTCATCGCGGTGGACCCCCGGGGTATGCCGCCCGATTTCCCCTGCGACATCCCGCAGGCCCTCCCTGCGACGCGCAACCGGCCGGGTCAGCGGCCGACGACGCCGCCGAGGATCTGGCGGAGGCAGGCGAGGGTCGACGGCAGCTGGTCCTGCCACAGCCATTCGACGCCGATCCAGAAGCCGGGGATCACGCTGGAGTCCAGACGCCCGCGGGCCAGCCGCTCCCCGGCATAGGCGCCGCCGCGCTGCAGACGGCGCACGAGCACCGTCTCGGTCTGCGGGTGGACCAGCCAGATCTCGGGGATGGCGGCCGCCTCGTAGCGCGGCAGCTTCTCGCGCTCGTCCAGCCCGGGGTCGCCGTCGGAGGCGATTTCCACGACCAGGTCGCCGGGGCCCTCCAGCCGCCGGCTGGTCATGCGGTGACGGTTGGCGTCGGTGACCACCAGAAGCTCCGGTTCGGGCGACCACTGGGGATCCGGCCGCATCGGGTACCGCGACCCGCGCACGACGGCGCCGCCACGCTCGTCGAGGTACGCGCGGAGGAGCGTCAGCAGGAAGCAGAAGAGGTCCTCGTGGCGTTCCGACGCCGGGCTGGCCACCAGCCTTCCCCCCAGCAGCTCCCAGGAGGAATCCTCGTCCAGGCCGTCGTAGTAGGCCCGCTCGTCGTCCACAGGCTTGACCAGCACGAACGGCGGTTCCACGTCGAGGCGCATCACCCAAGGCTACGCCGCCCCGGACGGCCCGTGCGTTGATCCAGGACGACGCTGCTCGGGACTGGCACGCCAGGGCTGCCTCGCCGGTGGCCGCCCGATCACCGGGACCGGCGCGCAAGATTCACTGCGAGCCGGCGAGCCTGCGGGTCTCGTCGACCAGTTCGGAGAAGTCTGACGGCGCTCCATCGAACTCTTCCGACGACCAAGGACTGACCGCTCTGCCGTCCTGATCGACGACCATCCCATGCATGTTCAGGATCCGGAAATGCCCGGCTTCAACACCGGTCAACGCCGGCTGGCCGGCGTTCTCCGCATCGACGCTCAAGCTCCGCAGGAACACCAGCATGCGGAGCCCGTGGAGTGCCGCGGCGACGTCGGTCAGATCGCGGCCGAACATCGGCATGTCGATGACGATCGGCCTCGTCTCGCCCTTCATCGCCTCCCCGATCTCAAGGATGACGTGCGCGTAGCCGATGTTTCCAAGCCCAGGATCGTCGCCGTACGACGGGCCGGCGTCGACCGATGCCACTCTCCCCAGGGCCACGGCGTCGGCCGTCTCGACCGTCTCCGCCAGTGTCGACGTGGGATCGACCTCCGTGACGCCCCCGCCTCCACCGCCCAATGGGAGATCAGCCACGTCCGGGGCGGCGGCCGTCGCCTCGTCGGCGGCCGGCGCCGGCAAGGCGTTGCCCCCCGCCGGCACCGAACGGCGTTGATCTGCAGCGTTCGGTGCACAGCCCGCCAGGGTCAACCCCAGAACGAGGGCGACGGCGGCCCATCGCGTCACGCACTTCCCCATGGCCGGAGCACCCCTCGATTGCCGTACCGGTTTTAAGTGATCGACTTGTTGTTGGCGACGTTCTACCGTACCGCTTGCCTATTGCTTAAAACTCAATCCTGGATCGAGATGTCCGCGGCGCATCCTGTGACGGTGTCGACCACCCAACCACCGGTCGGCACTCGTCGCGCCCTGGCTCGGACGATCGCGATTCCTTCTGAAAGGACGCTACCGTCGGCGTCTGTCAGGGAGATGGAGCCCCCGACGCCTCAGCATAGGGGGCCAACTCGGCGGTCAGCGCCTCGGCTGACGTGCGCGCAGCGGGTGCATCGGCAGCTACTAGATCGACCGAGTATTCCCAAACCACATCGCTGGTGCAGTCCAGCCGACCGTGGTGGGCGGTGCCCTCAGTAGGGCCAGGCTGGGGCACGGCCCCGGTCTGGCTAACTGAGGTGGCTGGCTCGTGAGGAACGCAGGCAAAGAGCAGCGTGAGCAAGACGGCTGTGACGGCGAGTAGTCGCACGGTCCTCCGACGCTCCACGGGTCCCCAGGGTTCCAAGTTGGCTGATCCGCAGGCGGGACGTGCCGGATGGCGCAGACCGACCGATTGTCGCTTTGCCGGGCTGCCGCGCGAATCGAATCGAATCGCCCTCGATCCGGTCGAGGTGGCCCGGAGCCTGTTTGGATCGAGGCACAACGACTCGTCACGTCGCGGCTGTGGCCGGAACTCAGAACTGCTCGACGTCCAGTGCGGAGGAGTAGCGTCGTGGCCTGACGGGACAGACCAGCTGCCCATCCCTGAGGTTAACGTCCATTGATCGCGTCTCGCAGCCGCAAGGTCTCGTCCGAGGCCGGCGGCCCGGCGCTGCCGCTGTGTTTCATCGCAACCACGCGCACCCCGCTGGGCGCTTCTGCGACCATCACGCTTCTCGTCTTTGCCCTCGGGCCATAGTCGCGACCGCCCGCACCAAGCCTGTCAACCACGGCCAGTCCAAGGTGGTTTGTGAGCAAAGGGAACCAGTCGCTTCCGAACGCGAACACGTCCCGCGCACCAGATGCGGCGATCGGCTCCCATATGAACTCCTGGACGATTCCCGGGTCTGGGCGCAGAGCCGCCGTCAGACGGGTCGAGTGCCACGGATACAGCTCCACGGCGAGCATCCGCGCAATCGGCAGGTTGGGCTCGTCATACCAGCGGCCGATGAACGCCAATCTCGACAAGGTGTGTTGCACGGCGGGGATCTCGTCGGTCCACGGAGGGCGGACGAATGCCCACGTGGCCGCCCATGCTGCGTACGACCCCATCTCGCGGACCTCGGCTTCGAAGACGCCGCCGCGGTGCTGGAAGCGCGGGTACACCCGGCCGGGGTTCAACGCAAGCACCACGGCGATGGCAGAGCTGGGGTCGCCCAGGTACGGCTCGGGGATCGCCGCCGTGTCGACAGCTCCCGCCCCTCTGCCCGGATAGGAGCGGCGCCAGCAGTCGAACGGTTCCGGAAGGGAGTCATCGCCGTCAATCCAACGAGAAACGATGCCCTCCCACACGTCGAAACCGGACGGACGGGGCCGCAACGCGGGCTGGTCGCTCATCTCCCCAGTGTGCCCCGGATGCTCCCGGTCAACGTCACGTCGGCGTCCGCGATCGCGAGTAAACGGCCGATAGCGAGCCGCTCATGGCAGCCGCTACCCAATGGGTTGCGGACGTGCCCCTCACGGGCGCCACCAGCACGCTCGGGAAGAGGAGGGAGATTCTTGACGCGCTGTCCTTGGTCCGGTGGAACCGCCACTGCAAGTCCCAAGTCACGGAAGGTGATCTTCAGCCACATGGCGGCCCTTATGAGGGCCGCCTGTGAAAGCGCGTAGCTCATCGGACCGATGTCCGGTTCGAGCGACAAGACGCTCATCGAGACCCACCAAGCTGCGACGATGACCATGGCCGTCGCACCCCTTCTCATGGCTCTCTGCACCGCGGCGCCGAAGAAGAGGAGTGCATCGACTGAGACGTGGGCAGCCAGTCCGGTCTCGTCGGGCGTCCACAGGCCGCTTGATGCCTTTTCGAACCCAATCCATGACGGGGTCGAGGCCAAAGAGCGCGCCGGCGAATGAGGTGAGGTCGAAGCCGGCAAGCGGATCCGTCAGCCTGGCGATCCCGCCGACGTCGAAGCCGGCAAGCGGCTCACCCAGCGGGCGCCGTTGGCGGGCATGCTTGTAGCGGGTCTCCCTCCCCGACTGATCAGCTCTTTCGGCCCGCGCAGCCACCAGACGGCTCAGCCCCCTGTCGTCGCCAAAGTCGTTACCCGACTTCCACATGCCTGTACAGGCTAGTAGGGAATCTGGCGGTGGACGCTTGAGCTGAGGCAGCTCGCCGCCTCGCCTGCCGGGCGGGCAGGTCTTGCAACTGGTCTTCGTCGGAGAGCTCCCTGGGCAGCCGAGGACGACGGTCAGTGCACGTGTCGGCCGCCGCCGTGGAGTCCTACCTACCTCGGGCGCATGTCCGGGAAAGCCCCACGAGGGCTGACCGGTCACCCACGCCGTCATCAGTGACGTGGCGGAGTGAACGACCTGCGGGAGGAGACTGACCGCCGCTGACGTCCATGCCCGTCGAGTACCCGGCTCCGGATCAGAAGGGACTCCCTTCCCCTCCCCCGGCCAGGCGCAGGACGGCGTCCGCCACCGCCGGGGGATCGACCAGCATGTGGAAGTGGCCGGCGTCCAGGTGCTCGTAGCGCCAGTCGCGGTCCCGCGCCCGGCGCGCGGCGACGTCGTAGGGGGCGCTGAACTGCAGGTAGGCGCACGGCGCGTCGGGCCAGCCGGGCACGGGCGGGATCGCCTCGGAGAAATAGTCGAGCGCTCGCGGCGCCAGCTCCGCCAGGAGCGCACGGCGGCTGCCGGGGTCGGGGACCACGGCCTCCAGGTCCTCGGCGGTCCAGGTCGGGAACCGGCCTCCGGCTTCAAGCTCGGCGCGCAGCTCCGCCGCGAACTCGGCGTCCTCCTCCTCGAGCCCCTGCAGCCGGGTTGCCCCGTCCAGCGGGAGCACCGCGTCGACGAAGACGTACGCCGCCTTCGGCCGCTCCGGGATGGCCGCGCCGATCGCCGGCAGCAGCGCGCCGGCGCCGCTGTGCGCGACCAGGACGAGGGGCCGGTGGGTCGGGCCGCGGAGGGCCGCGGCGACCGACTCGGCGTGCGCCCGCCAGAACGGCGCGGCCGTCCCGGACAGCGCCGGCACGCTGACGTCGTGGCCGCGCTCCCGCAGCACCTCCGCGACGGCGGACCACGTGAACGGGCCAACGAGCGGGCTGTGCACCAAGACGAACGTCGCGTCCCCGCCGCCCGCGGCGGTCACGACGTCCGCGGCAGGCCGAGCTCGCGGGCGATGAGCATGCGCTGGACCTCGCTGGTGCCCTCGCCGATCTCCAGGATCTTCGCGTCCTGGTACAGCCGCCCGACGAGGAACTCGGTCGTGAACCCGTAGCCGCCGAACACCTGGCAGGCCTCCCGGGCGGCTGAGACGGCCGCCTCCGTCGAGTAGAGCTTCGCGATCGACGCCTGCTTCTTGAACGGCCGGCCCTCCATCATCAGCCAGGCGGCCCGGTAGTAGGCGTTGCGGGCGAGCTCGGCCTGCAGCTCCATGTCGGCGATCTTGAACGCGACCGCCTGGTACGCGCCGATCGGCTTGCCGAAGGCCTCGCGCTCGTGGGAGTACCGGACGCACTCGTCGACGCATGCCTGGATGCTGCCGACGGCCAGGGCGGAGATCGCGATGCGGCCCTCGTCGAGGATCGACAGGAAGTTCGCGAACCCGCGGCCGCGCTCGCCCAGCTGGTGGTCGGCGGGGACCGTCACCCCCTCGAAGGACAGGTCGCGCGTGTCGGAGGCGTGCCACCCCACCTTGCGGTAGCCCTTGCCGATCGTGTAGCCCGGCGTGCCCGTCGGGACGATGAAGTTCGTCACCTCACGCGGCGTGTCGTTCGTCACCGCCGTGATGGTCACGAACGCCGAGATGTCGGTCCCGACGTTGGTGATGAACTGCTTCGAGCCGTCGATGACCCACTCGTCCCCGTCGCGGCGGGCGCGGGTGCGAAGGCCGCCGGCGTCCGAGCCCCCGCCCGGCTCGGTGAGCCCGAACCCGGCGAGCTGCTCGCCCGACGCCAGCGCCGGCAGCCACCGCCGCTTCTGCTCCTCGGTGCCGTACTTCCAGATCGGCATCGCCCCGAGGCCGACGCCGGCCTCCAGCGTGATGCCGAGGGACTGGTCGACCCGCCCGATCTCCTCGATCGCCAAGCACAGGCTCAGGTAGTCGCCGCCCGACCCTCCGTACTCGACGGGGAACGGCAGCCCGAACAGGCCCATCTTCCCCATCTCGAGCACCAGGTCGGTCGGGAACTCCCGCCGGTGGTTCATCTCCTCGGCCCGGGGCGCGACCCGCTCCTGCGCGAACTGGCGGACGACGCTCCGCAGCTCCCCCTGCTCCGGTGTGAGATCGAAGGACAGCGACATGGGCGCGAGTCTACGGGCGGTCGCGGTCAGCGGCGGCGGAGGACGCTGAGGGCGAGCGCCGCGACGACGACGAGGAGCGCCGTACCCAGCAGGAAGCGCAGCACGCCGGCGACCGCCGTGACCGCGAGGTAGGCGACGAACAGCGTCAGGGCGAGGAACAGCAGCCCCCCGCCCGACCCCGCGCCACGGGGCTCAGCCACGGCCGGCCACCGCTCCCGGCGCCCGCTCAGCCACGGCCGGCCACCGCTCCCAGCGCCCGCTCAGCCACGGCCGGCCACCGCTCCCAGCGCCTGCACGACCCGTGACGGGCTCGGGCGCCCCAGGTGCCCGGCCATCCAGACGCTCGTGTCGACGAGGCGGTCGAGGTCCACGCCGGTGTCGATCCCGAGGCCGTGGAGCAGCCAGACCAGGTCCTCGGTGGCGAGGTTGCCGGTCGCCGACCCGGCGTAGGGGCAGCCGCCGATCCCGCCGGCGGAGGCGTCGACGACTGTGACCCCCCACTGCAGCGCCGCGACGGTGTTCGCGAGCGCCTGCCCGTAGGTGTCGTGGAAGTGGACGGCGAGCCGGTCGGGACCGGCGCCGGCGGCGCCGAGGGCGTCGAGCAGCGCGGTGACGTGCCCGGGGGTGCCGACGCCGATCGTGTCGCCGAGGCTGAGCTCGTCGCAGCCCATCTCGAGCAGCCGCGTGCCGACCGCGACCACCTGCGCCACCGCCACGTCGCCCTCCCAGGGGTCGCCGAAGCACATCGACAGGTAGCCCCGCACGCGGACGCCCGCCCCCAGCGCGCGGCCGACGACCGGTGCGAACATCGCGACAGACTCGGCGACCGAGCGGTTGAGGTTGCGCCGCGCGAACGACTCGGTCGCGCTGGCGAAGACGGCGATCTCGTCGACCCCGGCGTCGAGTGCGCGGTCGAGTCCCCGCTCGTTCGGCACGAGGACGGGGTAGCGGACCCCGTCCGCCCGCTCCACGAGCGCGAGCAGCTCGGCGGCGTCGGCGAGCTGCGGCACCCATTCGGGGCGGACGAAGCTCGTCGCCTCAACGACGGACAGGCCGGCGTCGACCAGGCGGCGGATGAACTCCGCCTTCACCGCCGTCGGCAGGGCCGCCGCCTCGTTCTGCAGCCCGTCGCGGGGGCCGACCTCGTAGATCGTGACGCGCCCGGGCAGGCCGTCGCGCCGGAAGGGCTGGGGTGCCCTCACGGCCGGATCTCGGGCTGGACCTCGGCCAGCGGCTGCTCCATGGCGACCGCCTGCCCGGCGACGACGTGCACGGCCGTCACCACGCCGTCGGCCGGCGCGGTGACGGGGTGCTCCATCTTCATCGCCTCGACGACCATGAGGGTCTCGCCGCGGGCCACGGTCTGCCCGACGACGACGTGGACGGCGGCGACGGTGCCGGGCATCGGCGCCACCAGCGGCCCGCCGCCGACTCCCTCGTCCGCGTGGCGGGCGGCGGCGAGCACGTCCTCCTCCCGCAGGGACCAGGTCGCCCCGTCACGCCCGAGCCAGGCGACCGGGCCCTGTTCGGCGTAGGCGTAGGCCCTGCGCCGGCCGTCCAGGTGCACGACCAGCGTCCCGCGGTCCCAGGCGGCGGTCGCCGGCACCGCCGGGGCCTGCCCGACCCGCACCTCCGCGCGCGCCGCGCGGCCGCGGGTGCCGACCTCGGCGGGCTCGGCCCCGGGCGCGTGGAGCCGCCAGGTGGTCCAGGCGTGGTCGCCGACGCGCCAGCCGCCGGGGAGGTCGAAGGGGTCGACCGCGGTGGTGGACGGCTCGGCGTCGAGCAGTCGCACCATCGCCGCGGCCGCGAGCACGTCGCCGGGGACCGTCGAATCGACGAGCGCGTCGAGGCGCCGGCCGATCAGCCCGGTGTCGAGCCGTCCCGCGCGCACGTCGGGGTCGCCGAGCAGGGCGCGGAGGAAGGCGACGTTCGTCGTCACGCCCAGGTAGGTCGTGTCCCGCAGCGCGCCGCCGAGGCGTCGCAGCGCCGAGGCGCGGTCGGGACCCCAGGCGACGATCTTCGCGAGCAGCGGGTCGTAGGCGCTGCCGACCACCGTCCCCTCTGCGACACCGCTGTCGACCCGGACACCGGGCGCCGCAGGCTCGGCGACGGCGAGGAGCGTCCCGCCGGTCGGCAGGAACCCGCGCGCGGGATCCTCGGCGTAGACGCGCGCCTCGACGGCGTGGCCGCGCGCCGCCAGGTCCCCCTGGGTGAGCCCGAGCCCCTCCCCGGCCGCCATGCGCAGCTGCCACTCGACGAGGTCGACGCCGTAGACCATCTCGGTCACCGGGTGCTCGACCTGGAGGCGGGTGTTCATCTCGAGGAAGAAGAAGTCCTCCGGCCGGTCCCCGCCGACGAGGAACTCCACAGTCCCCGCGCCGGTGTATCCGCAGGCCTTCGCGGCGTCGACGGCGGCGGCGCCCATCCGCCGGCGGGTGGCGTCGTCGAGCAGCGGCGACGGGCACTCCTCGACGACCTTCTGGTGGCGGCGCTGGAGGCTGCACTCCCGCTCGCCGAGGTGGACGACGGCGCCGTGGCGGTCGGCGAGCACCTGAATCTCGACGTGGCGCGGCCGGTCCACGTAGCGCTCGAGGAGCAGGGCGTCGTCGCCGAACGCCGCGCCGGCCTCGCGGCGCGCGGCGGACAGCGCCGCGGGCAGCTCGTCGAGCGACCGCACCAGCCGCATCCCCCGGCCCCCGCCGCCGGCGGCCGCCTTGACCATGAGCGGCAGCCCGACGTCCGCGGCCGCCCGCGTCAGCTCGGCGTCGTCCATCCCAGGCCGGTGGACCCCGGGCACGACGGGGACGCCGGCCGCCTCGACCGTGCGCTTCGCGCGGATCTTGTCCCCCATCGTCTCGATCGCCTCGGGCGGCGGGCCGACGAACACGACGCCGGCGTCGGCGCACGCCCGCGCGAAGGCCGCGTTCTCGGCGAGGAAGCCGTAGCCCGGGTGCACCGCCTGGGCCCCCGTCTCCAGGCACGCCGCGATGACGCGATCCCCCGCGAGGTAGGAGTCGCGCGCCGGCGTCGGCCCCAGCCGCACGGCCGCGTCAGCCATCCGCACGTGTGGGGCGCCCGCGTCGGCGTCGCTGTGGACGGCGACGGCGCGGATTCCGAGGGCGCGCAGCGTGCGGATCACCCGGCAGGCGATCTCGCCGCGGTTGGCGACCAGGACCGTGTCGAACACCGTATTCAGCATCCCATGGCGGTCGCTGCGCGACCGCCATGACCGAGGTAATGAGAATCGTCTCCGCAGGCTCCGGCGATTCCCATGATCAGCCCCCGGCCTCCGGCGCCCACGCGGGACGGCGACCGTCGAAGAAGGCGGCCATGCCCTCCTGCCCCTCGTCGGCCACCCGCAGCTCGGCGGTGATGCGGACGGCGGCGGCGGCGGCCTCGTCGAGCGGGCGCAGCGCCAGATCGGGCAGGCGCTTGGCGGCGGCGGCCGCGCCCGGCCC
>JACCXR010000110.1 GCA_013696915.1 Euzebyaceae bacterium | reverse complement strand
GCTCTCACCACGTCTGGGCGGGCAACCCGGGCGAGGAGGTCGCTTGGGGGCCGTCCGCTCGGTCTACGCTGACCAGCGGCGCGTCGTGAAGCCGATGGGCGACGAGGGCGGAGGTAGGGGTGAGTAGGCAGGCTGACGCGCGGTTCGCGAGCCGCCGGCCTGCGCCGCCGTTGCGTCCATATGTCGATCGCTACGTGGGCTATCGCCTCGACGGCGTTGCGGACGCCGTTCACCGGGGGCTGCCGTCGCGGCACCTGACGATGATCTCCTCGATCGGTGCGCCGATCGAGGTTCTGGCCCAGGCCGACCCGGCGCAGCGTCCGGACGTCTTTGACTTCGTCGTCGCCGGGTTGCAGGTCACGCCGGCCCTCATCGCCGCCGACGGTCCGCAGGAGGGCGTCACGATCGAGCTGACACCCTTTGGCTGCCGTGCGCTGCTCGGGATGCCGCCTCTTGCGCTGTGGAACTGCGCTGTGGAGGCCGACGCGGTCATCGGCCGCGCGGCCACCGAACTGCACCACCGCCTGCATGAGACCCCGCGCTGGGCCGACCGCTTCGCCGAGTGCGACGAGGTGCTGTCCAGGCTGCTGCGCGCCGAGCCGCCGGCCGTGGACGAGCGACTCCGCGGTGCCTGGCAGCTCCTGGTGGCGTCGGGGGGAAGGATCGCGGTGTCCGACCTCGCCGACCGGATCGGGTGGAGCCGGCGGCACCTCGCCCAGCGTTTCACCGGCGAGTTCGGTCTGTCCCCCAAGGCCGCTGCCCGGGTGCTGCGCTTCGAGCGCGCATGCGCGCTGCTGCGCTCGGCGTGCCGCCCCGCGATCGCCGATGTGGCCCTGACCTGCGGCTACTACGACCAGCCGCACCTCAACCGCGACTTCGCCGCGCTCGCCGGCTGCCCCCCGGCGGCATGGCTCGCCACCGAACTCCCATTCGTCCAAGACAGCGACGGAGCCCCACGCGCAGACTCACCGGCATGAGCGACAACCGTCCGGCCGTCTGGCCGATCCTGTCCTACACCGACGCCCGCGCCGCCATCGCCTTCCTCACCCAGGCGTTCGGCTTCGAGGAGCGCGCCGTGTACGCCCGCGACAACGACCCCTCGGTGGTCGAGCACGCCGAGATGCGATGGCCACTCGGCGGAGGCGTGATGTTCGGCAGCGCCGGCAAGGACGACTCGCCGTTCGGCCGGCGCCTGCCCGGTAACGACTCGGTCTACGTCGTGTGCGACGACCCCGACGCCCTGTTCGAGCGGGCCAGCGCGGCCGGTGCGGAGGTGGTGAAGGGGCTCGAGGACGAGGACTACGGCTCCCGCGGGTTCACCGTCCGCGATCCCGAAGGAAATCTGTGGAGCTTCGGGACCTACCCGGGGGAGTAGGGCGGGCTCCCCGGGGTGCGCTCCGGCGTCAGGCGCCCAGACCGGGCCAGGCTCTGGCGCGGGCAGCGGCCGCCTGGCGCCTGTCCGCGGTGACGAGGGTGGCTTGAGTCGGGACGGGCTCGTAGGCCGCGAGCTGCAGTGCGTCGAGCGTCCGCACGCCGGTCATCTCCGCGAGCACGGCGGCTCGCTCGCACAACGCCACGTCCACCTCGATGACGCAGATCCTGGCCCAGTCACGCGCGAAGCGGGCTTGGGCCCTCTCCAGGTCGCTGCCGCTGAGCACTCGGGCGAGGGCACGACGAGCCTTGACGAGGGTGAGCCGCACCGTGACCACGTCGCGGTCACAGGTGAGGATGGCGGCGAACGTCTCGCTGTCCGGCTCATCGAGGTAGCGCTTGAGGCAGGGCGCTGGAGTCGACGTACCGGCTCACTCGCCACGATCCTCGTCGAGGAGCTCTTGGCTGCTGCGGGCGCTCGGCACCCGCTCCACCGGCGCGCCCAACCCACCCCGGCGGCGGGCAGGCGTGATCCATCCTTCGCGCATCCCGCGCCCGATGGGGTCTTCGAGCGGATCGTCCGGGCCGGGGGCCACCAGCAGAGCCCGCAGGCGTCCACGCGAGGTCACCCGGATGGTCTCCCCTCTG
>JACCXR010000094.1 GCA_013696915.1 Euzebyaceae bacterium | reverse complement strand
AACCGATGGCAGACACTGCAGTAGCCCTGCGCGTGCCGGCCATGGTCGGCGGCAATCGCGACTCGCCCGACAGCGCCACGGCGCTCACCGACGCGCAGCGACACGTGCTGCACCACGCCGGCATCGTAGAGTCCGGCTCCGAGCACCCGCTGGGGCGCCCGATCCTGGCGGCCGCGGAGGGCCTGTGTGACCTGCCCAACCCACACGCATTCGGCAGCTGCACCGGTCGTTCTTGGGCGACGTGATAGGCCCAGTAGTCGGGGAAGTCGCCGTTGCTGTGGATGGCTCGTAGCTTGAGGATTGCCTCGGCACCGTCCAGGCTCCAGCGTGCGCCGGTCAGGTCCATCCTGTCTTTGACGAGATGTCGGCGCCTTCGATGACGCCGGTGGCGATGGGCCAGCCCTGCTCGAGGGCCTTGGTGTAGTCAAGGTAGGGCGCCTTGTTGACCAGGTATTTGGCGCAGGCGTCGGCGTTGGCGCGCCTGGGCGGGTCAAGGTCATCGCGGGTGGCCTTGCGGCGAATCGAGGTCGCGACTTGTTGGGCTCCTCCGGCCAGCACGGCGGTGGCCTTGCCTCGCACCCACGCCTCGGCGGCGGGGTCGCCTTCGTCGTGGAAGGACCACGCGGCGCGCCACAAGTACTCCAGGACATGAACGAAGTCGACCACGATTGTCGCCTTGACCCCCCGGGCGGTCGCTTCGGCGGTGATGCGGTCGATCTGGTGGTTGTTGCCGTCGACCAGCGCGACCCAGGTGCGCGCATGGGCGGGGTCGCGACGGTCGGCCTCGTCGAAGATCTGGGCCACGACCGTGGCGGCGTCGTCGGTGACGCTGGCGGTCAGCCACTTGCCTTTGGCCACCGGCGCCGGAGCGGCGGGGCGGTCCTCCTCGCCGCTGCTAGACAGGACGTCGTCGGGGCTGCGAGGCGCGGGGGCGGCGTCGTAGACGGCACCGACTTCGGCCATGCGTTTGCGGTTGCGTTTCTCGCCTTTGGACAGGCGGGTCTCCAGCTTGTTCGTGGTCGTCTCGGCGGCCTTGCGGGTGGCGGGACGCAGCGCGTCGGGGCGCATGATCACGCCTTTGCCGTCGCAGGAGATGACGAGCACGTCGCAGCGCTCACCGACCGGTCGCAGCCTGCTGGTGTAGAAGGCGTCGAAGTCGGCCGCGGCGCTGCGGGCGAGCCCTTCGACCTGGCGTTTGCCTAGTTGCTGGCCGGTGGCTCGGCCGATCGCTTCGACCGCGCCGTCGTAGGAGCCGCGTGCGGTCTCGAGGGCGGCGAGGTGGCGAAGGCCGTGGGAATGGCGCTCCACGGGCAGGTTCAACGCGGCGTCGGCGGGGTGCAGGTTGGCGTGCCCGCGGCGGCGGTAGGCCAGACGCGCGACGTCCACCGGCCCGAACACCGTGGCCAGCCCGCGGGTGTGGCCGGGCTCCACGGTGCCTCGTGTCGTCCCGTCGATGGCGACCACCGAGGCCAGGCGGGTCTCGGTCAGCGTGCGCAGGTCCAGGTGGTCTTGGAGCAGCTGACAGAACAGTTCGCGACTGTCGATCTGCAGGCGGGCCTCCAACTCGCCGTGGGACAGCCCTGCCGCCTCGGTGCCGTCGAGCCAGCCCAGCACCGTGTCGAAGCGGTCGCGCGAGGCGGCGAAGGCGGTTTCGGCAACGGTCACCACAGCGGCGGGTGCGCTCATGTGCGCCGCCGAGCCCGGCGGGTGTGCACCCGGGCGAGGAGGTCGTCGAGCTCGGCGCGGGCCTCGGCCTCCAGGGCGGTGACCGTGTCGCGGTAGCGGGTGACCGCCGCGGCGACCGCGGGCACCTCCTCGGCGGCCAGGGTAAGGATCTTGGTGCGCCCGGCGACGCTGTAGGACAGCGCCGGGCTCTCGTGCGGCGCGCCGGTCGCGCAGCGGCATGCGGCCTTGCCGCACTTGCGTCGGAAGGTGATCAGCGACCCGGGCAGCACCCGGGGCTCTTGGTCACGTCCAGTCAATGTGGTCATTCTGCCACCTCCAGTCTGTCAGCGGTCCGCTAACAGACTGGAGGATGTGAACGTCCAAGTGCGGGAGGCGACACAGGTCTTGTCCGGCTGTCCGCCTACCGGCTCAACCGCCCACCACGGCCACGCCAGGACGCACCTTCAAGACGCACCTTCAAGAGAGCCGCACCCGAAACGCTTGCCGGCGCCGGCCAGCCACGCTATCGGGCGCTGGTGCTCGTCGGCGCATACGGGGGGCTGCGTTTCGGTGAACTCGCCGCGCTGCGCCGCAGCCGTGTGGACATCCTCCGCGGCCGGGTGACGGTCGCGGAGACGCTGGTGGATGTCGGCAACGAGCTCTCGTTCGGGCCGCCGAAGACTCGGAGCGCGCTGCGCACCGTCCCGCTTCCCCGCCTCGTCGTCGCGGCGCTGGATGACCACCTGAGCCGGTTCACCGCGGCCGGCGGCGACGCGTTGGTGTTCACCGGCGGGCAAGGAGGCCCGCTGCGGCGCAGCCGCTTTCGAGCCCGGCACTGGGTGCCAGCGACGCGCGCCGCGGGCCTGGCGGGGCTGCGGTTCCACGACCTGCGCCACACTTTCGTGGCGCTCACGATCGCGGCCGGCGCCGACCCCAAGCGGGTCAGCGTCCGCGCCGGCCACTCGTCGGTGGCCTTCACTCTCGATCGCTACGGGCACCTGTATGAGAGCGACGAGGACGACCTGACGATGCGGCTCGACGCGCTCCTCGAAGGGACGCAGCCGACGCCGGACGCAACGGTAGTGAGCCTCGAGGGCCGGTCGTGACTCATCC
>JACCXR010000065.1 GCA_013696915.1 Euzebyaceae bacterium | reverse complement strand
CATCACCCTCGATGCGGGCCGCACCTCGATCGGGAGCATCGCGGTCAAGGTGAAGCGCGGCTCCACGCGGTACACCGTGAGGGTGACCGGCGGCTGACGCCGGCCGGGCCGCCCGGTAGCATCGGGGGGAGCCGGACGCAGCGGCGCCGGGGAGCGGGGGCTGCCAAACGCTCCGCCCGCAGGTTCGCAGCCCTGCGCGAGCGACGCGGCGGGGCCGGGCGGTGGGGGGCCGGAGCGCTGCCCGAGCGAGGACCCCAACGCGAGATGCCCGACGACGCCTCCGGTAGACGTTGCCGATGCCGGCCGCGACCCGCCGGTCCAGGAGCGCCGCACCGATCGGCAGGGTCCGCCGGGACAGGTTCGCCCGGAACGCCGCGGGGTCGGGGCGGAGGCCGAGCGGGTCGGGGCCCAGCCGCTCGCGCAGCCGCCGCTCCTCGCCGGGGTCGAGCAGCTCGCAGGCCGTCGGGCCGGCGAGGTGCAGCGTCACGTCGCCGGTGGCCATCGTCAGGCGCGTCCCGGCCGTCGGCAGCGGGGCGGCTTCCCCGTAGCCGCGGAACTTGCCGTACAGGCCGAGGTGGACGTGCAGCGTGGGGCCGTCCGACCAGCGGTAGAACAGGTGCTTGCCGTAGGCGTCGACGCCGGTCGACGTCAAGCCGTCGAGCAGCGCGGCGCCGGCGGCGAAGCGGTCCTGGGGTGAGGTGACGGCGACGGTGCGGCCGCGCAGCGCTCGGCGGTGCAGCCGCGCGAGACGGTGGATCGTGTGTCCCTCCGGCACGGGTCGCGTTCAGGCGGTGGCCGCGGCCGCGTCCGGGTCGGCGTCGCCGTCGGCGGGCGGGCGCCAGCGCAGCACGAGCTCGCGTCCGGCCTTGCCCTCGTCCAGCCGGCCGACCGGCGTCGTGACGGGGGCGTCGTGGAGCAGCTGGGGGTCGTCGGCGGCCTCGGCGACGATGCGCCGCAGCGCCTGCGCGAAGCCGTCGAGCGTCTCGCGGGACTCCGACTCGGTCGGCTCGACCATCAGGGCTTCCTCGACGATCAGCGGGAAGTAGTTCGTGGGCGGGTGGTAGCCGAGGTCGATGAGGCGCTTGCAGAGGTCGGTGACGCGCACGCCGTGCGCGCGCAGCCCCTTGCCGGTCGAGACGAACTCGTGCATCGGCGGGTGCTCGGCGTACCCCAGCGGGAGCACGTCGCTCACCTGCCCGGCGACGTAGCGCGCGGCCAGCACGGCCTTGGCGCTCATGTTCGCCAGGCCGTCCCCGCCGTGCGCGAGCAGGTAGCTGTACGCCCGCAGGAGGATGCCCGTGTTGCCGTGGAAGCCGTGGACCCTGCCGATCGACTTCGGGCGGTCGCCGTCCCAGCGGTAGGCGGGGCCCGCGGCGCCGTCGGAGCGCACGACCACCGGCGCCGGCAGGTACGGCGCGAGCCGCCCGCTGACCACCACCGGCCCCGCTCCCGGGCCGCCGCCGCCGTGCGGCGTCGCGAACGTCTTGTGCACGTTGAGGTGGACTACGTCGAACCGCATGTCGCCCGGCCACACCCGTCCGCAGATCGCGTTGAAGTTCCCCCCGTCGTAGTAGAGCAGCGCACCGACGCGGTGGAGGACCGCCGCGATGCGTGCGATCTGGACCTCGAACAGCCCGACGGTGTTCGGGTTCGTGAGCATCAACCCGGCGGTCTGGTCGTCGACCAGGTTCTCGAGCGCGTCGACGTCCACCAGGCCGTCGGCGCCGGACGGCACGGTGACGACGTCGTAGCCGCACAGCGCGGCGCTCGCCGGGTTCGTCCCGTGCGCGGAGTCCGGCACGACGATCGACCGGCGGGCATCCCCGCGGTCGGAGTGGTACGCGCGCATGAGCATCAGCCCGGTGAGCTCCCCCAGCCACCGCTCGAGCTCCCAGAGCAGCTCCAGGGTCCCCTGAGCGGCGGCGTCCGGCGCCCAGGGGTGCAGGCTGCGGAACCCGGGCAGTGCCGCCGCGGCCTCGGCCTGGCGGGGGTTGTACTTCATGGAGCAGGACCCCAGCGGGTAGAAGCCGACGTCGATGCCGTGGTTGCGGTG
>JACCXR010000053.1 GCA_013696915.1 Euzebyaceae bacterium | reverse complement strand
ACACCGCCCTCCGCCGGCGCGCCCCCCTCTGCCTCCGCGCCGGCGCCGCCGTCACCCTCGCGCCCGCCTCCCGGCTGCGCGGTCACGGGTACACCCCGGCGATCGGCAGGCCGGACGTCTCCGGCAGCCCCAGCACGGCGTTCGCGGCCTGGATCGCCTGCCCGGCGGCGCCCTTGTCGAGGTTGTCGATGGCGCAGGCGACCGTCACGCGGCCGGTGCGGCCGTCGACGGCGGCGCCGACGTGGGCGGCGTTGCCGCCGCGCAGGTGTGTCGTCGACGGCCACACGCCCGGGGGCAGGACCGTGACGAAGGGCTCGGCGTCGTAGCGGTCGAGGCAGGCGGCGCGCACGTCGGCCGCGGGGTCGCAGAGCATCGCGGTGACGGTGCAGTGGAGCCCCCGGCTGAGCGGGACCAGGTGCGGCGTGAAGGTCACCGGCGCCACCTCGTCGAGGGCGGCCAGCGCCGCCCAGCCGGCCTCGATCTCGGGGGTGTGCCGGTGGGACGGCGCCCCGTAGACGCTCACGTTGCCGACCGCGTGGCTGGCGTGGAGGTCGTCCCGCAGCCCTCTGCCCGCACCCGAGGTCCCCGACAGGCCGGCGATGACGACCGACGCCGGATCGACCAGTCCCGCCAGCGGCGCGAGGGCCAGCAGCGCCGCCGTCGGGTAGCACCCGGGACCGGCGACGAGGGTCCGTCCCGGCAGGCCGTCCCGGAACAGCTCCGGCAGGCCGTAGGGCGCCGGGGTGAGCGCGGCCGCGGTGTGGGGACGGGCGTAGGTCCGTTCGTAGACCCCGGCGTCCAGTCGGAACGCCGCGGACAGGTCGACGACGAGCCCGACCCCGCCGGACAGCGCGGGCGCGAGTTCGAGGCTGACCTCGTCGGGCGTCGCGAGGAAGACGACGTCGCACCCCTCGAACGCCTCGGGGTGGGCGGGCGCGAGCGGGCCGCTCATCCCGAGGTGGGGGAACACCTCGGCGAGGTCCCGCCCGGCCGACCGGCCGGCGCCGATCGTGCGGATCTTGAAGCTCGGGTGCCCGGCGAGCAGCCGCAGCAGCTCGGCGCCGCCGTACCCCGACCCACCGACCACTCCGACGTCCACGGCACCCTCCTCATCTGATGCATGACTATACAGAAAGTTGCATGACGTTCAAACGATCGCCCGCCGGTCAGCGACGCAGGCGACCGCCCACGCGCGCCGCCACCGACCGCGCGACCGCCTCGATCGCCGCCGCCTCGTCGACGTCGCTGAGCTGGCGCTCCGGGTCGTCCAGGCGCAGCGCGTACGCGAGGCTCTTGCGGCCCTCCCCGAGCTGGGGGCCGCGGAAGACGTCGAACAGGGTGAGCTCGGTGAGCCCATCGCCGGCGCCCGCTCTGACCGCCGCCTCGACGTCCGCCGCAGGCACCCCTTCGTCGACGAGCACCGCGACGTCGAAGCGCAGGCCCGGCAGCGGGGAGGGCGCCGCCGCCACGGGATGGCGCACGCCCTCGGCGACGATGCGGTCGAGCCGCAGCTCGCCAGCCAGGGTCCGGGCCGGAACCTCGTAGGCCGCGACCACCCGCGGGTGGAGCTCGCCGACGACGCCGACGTCCACGCCGTCGAGGAGGACCCGGGCCGCCCGGCCCGGGTGGTACGGCGGCTCGTCGGTGGGCCTGGCCTCCAGCGTCCGCCCGCCCACGCTGCGCCGGACGACCTCGACCGCGCCCAGCAGGTCGTAGAGGTCGACGGGTCGGGGCGGCCGGTCGTGACGGGCGGGCTCGAAGGCGCCGGCGGCTGCCAGGGCGAGCATGAGCGGCTCGGCGGGCAGCACCACGCCCGTCGGCCCCCCGTCGGCCCCCGGTTCCTCGGGGGTCGGGGGCAGGAAGGCGGGTCCCGTCTCGAAGATCGCGAGGTCGGTCGTCTGGCGGTTGGCGTTGTGCCGGACCGCCCGCAGCAGCCCCGGGAGCAGCGTCGTGCGCAGGACCGACTCCTCCTTCGACAGGGGGTTGACCAGCGCGACGGTCGTCCGGCGCGGGTCCCCGGCGTCCAGGCCGAGCACCGCGAGGTCCGCGTCGGCGACGAACGGGAACGGCATGACCTCGGTCCAGCCGGCCCCGGCGAGCGCCCGGCGGACCGCCCGGCGTGCCACGTCGCGGGGGCTGCGCCCGCCGGCGGCGCCCGACGAGGGGACGGTCTCGGGGACCCGGCCGTAGCCGTGGATCCGGACGATCTCCTCGTAGAGGTCGACCTCGAGGAGCAGGTCCGGCCGGTACGCGGGCGGGACGACGGCCAGCTCGCCGGCGGCGCCCTCGTTGACCGTGCAGCCGATCGCCTCCAGGGCTGCCTGCTGGGCGCCGGTGTCGAGGTCGAGTCCGAGCAGGCTCCGGGCGCGGGCGGGCCGCAGCCGGACGGCCTCCGGCTCTCGGCGACCGGGGTAGTGGTCGGTCCCGCCGACGACCGCACCCCCGGCGTGGCGCGTGATCAGCCCCGCCGCGACGGTCGCCGCCACCGGGGCGCTGGACGGCGGGACCATGCGTTCCCAGCGCCGGGAGCCCTCGGTGTGCAGCCCGTGGCGGCGCGCCGTCCGCAGCACGGTTGCCGCCGAGAAGTTCGCGACCTCGAGCAGGACGTCGGTCGTGCCGTCGTTGATCTCGGTGCCCGCCCCGCCCATGACGCCCGCGAGCCCCACCGGGCCGTCGGCGTCGGCGATGACGAGGTCGTCGGAGTCGAGCTCGCGTTCGACGCCGTCGAGCGTGCGCAGCGTCTCCCCCGGGCTGGCCGTGCGCACCTCGATGCGCGGCCCGGCGAGCAGGGCGACGTCGTACGCGTGGATCGGGTTGCCGGTCTCCAGCATCGCGTAGTTCGTGGCGTCGACGATGTTCGAGATTGGCCGCATGCCCGCGGCGGCGAGCCGCCGCTGGAGCCAGGCGGGGCTGGGCCCGACCCGCACGCCGGTGATGCGGCGGGCGTCGAACCGCCGGCAGCGTTCCGCGTCGTCGATCACCACCGGGACCCCGGGGTCGCCGTCGGGGGCGAGGGTTTCGGGCACGCGCAGCTCGGCGCCCGTGAGCGCGGCCACGTCGCGGGCCACGCCGAGGATCGACAGCGCGTAGCCGCGGTCGGGAGTGACGTCGATGTCGAGCACGGCGTCGTCGAGGTCGAGCCACTCGGTGAGGTCCGCCCCGATCGGCGCGTCGCGGTCGAGGATCCAGATGCCGCGATGGTCGTCGCCGATCCCCAGCTCGCGGGCGCTGGCGAGCATCCCGTTGGAGACGATGCCCATCAGCTTCCTGCGGCCGATCTCGACCGGGCGGGTCGGGTCTGGTCCTGGCAGGACCGCGCCGGGCAGGGCCGCCGGCACCTTGTCGCCGACCTGGTAGTTCCTCGCCCCGCAGACGATCTCCCACTCCCGCTCGCCGTCGAACGCCTGGACCAGCGTCAGCTTGTCGCTGCCGGGGACGGGCGCGGCCGACCGGACCTCGACGACCGTGACCCCGCGCGCTCCGCCGGTGGGCCGCTCGACCGCCTCGACCTCGAGGCCGCCGGCGGTCAGGACGTCGGCGAGACCCTCGGCCGAAAGGCCGGGGTCGACGAACTCGTGCAGCCAGGACAGCGGGACGCGCACACGACGGCTTTCTCGTCAGGCGAAGGCGGACAGGAAGCGCAGGTCGTTCTCGACGAACAGCCGGAGGTCGCCGATGCCGTGGCGGACCATCGCCATGCGCTCGACGCCCATGCCGAACGCGAACCCCTGGACCTGCTCGGGATCGTAGCCGCAGGTCCGCAGGACGTTGGGATGCACCATCCCCGACCCGAGCAGCTCCATCCAGCGCCCCGAGTGCCAGGCGTCGAGCTCGGCCGACGGCTCGGTGAACGGGAAGTAGTGCGGCCGGAACCGCAGCCCCGTCTCGGGGCCGAGCAGCGCCCTGGCCAGCTCGGCGAGCGTGCCGCGCAGGTCGGTGAAGGACAGGTCGGTGTCGACCGCAAGCCCCTCGATCTGGTGGAACATGGGCAGGTGGGTCGCGTCCGGGGTGTCCTGCCGGTAGACGCGGCCGGGGATCACGACGTAGACGGGCGGCGGCTGCGCGAGCATCGTGCGGGCCTGGACGGGCGACGTCTCGGTGCGCAGCAGGATGCCCGTCGTGCCGTCCGCGCGCGGCGGGACGTCGACGAGGCTGCGGACGTAGATCGAGTCCTTCAACGTCCGGGCCGGGTGGTCGACCGGCGTGTTGAGCGCGTCGAAGTTGTACCAGTCGCTCTCGACCTCCGGGCCGGTGACGACGCGGTAGCCGAGGCCGACGAGGATGTCGAGCATGGCGTCCATGGTCTCGTTGATCGGGTGCAGCGCGCCGCGCGGCGGCGTCCGCGGCGGCAGCGTGACGTCGATCGCCTCTTGCGCGAGGACGACCCGGTCCCGCTCGTCCTCGAGCTCGGCGCGCCGGGCCGCCTCCGCCTGTGCAACGGCGGCGCGCACGGCGTTCACGGCGGCGCCGGTCCGTCGCCGCTCGTCCTCGGGCAGCGCACCGAGGCTCCGCTGGGCCGCGGTGAGCGTCCCGCGCCGCCCCACCACCGCGGCCTTCGCCGCCTCGAGCTCGGCGAGGTCACAGGCGGCGGCGATTGCGGCGAGCGCGTCGCGGCGCACCCCCTCGGCGTCGAAGGTCCCGTTCACAGCGCCCTCCGGGCCTCGCTCGGGTCGGACCCGATGCCGGCGAGCTCCAGCCCGCCGAGCGGCAGGGACACGAAGAAGCGGGCCCCTTCGTCCGGCACGCTCTCGGCCCAGATGCGGCCCCCGTGCGCCTCGACGAGGCCCTTGGTGATGAACAGACCGAGGCCCGTGCCCGTGCGGCGCTCCCCCGGGCGGCGGAAGAACTTCGTGAAGATGTGGTCCAGATGGGCCATCGGGATGCCGGCGCCGCGGTCGGCGACCGTGAACAGGACACTGCGGTCCAGGACGGTCGCACCGATGCGCACCTCGCCGTCGGAGTACTTCAGGGCGTTCTCGACGAGGTTCGTGAAGATCTGCTCGACCTTGTCGGGGTCGGCGTACAGCCGGGGCAGCCCCGGCGGCAGCACGGCCACGACCCGCTCGTCGTCGGAGTCGCGGGTGCGCAGGCGCTCGACCATCCGGTGCACCACCTCGGTCACGTCGACCATGTGCCGCTGGAGTTGCAACCGGCCCGCGTCGATCCGGCTGACGTCGAGCAGTTCCCCGAGCAGTCGCGTCACCCGGTCGGCGTCCTCGTTCACCGTCGCGAGCATCTGCCGCTTCTGCTCGTCGGTGAACCGGTCCCACTTCGCGAGCAGCGTCTTCGTGAACCCCTTGACGCTGGTGAGCGGCGAGCGGAGCTCGTGGCTGACCGTCGACACCAGGTCGCTGCGCGCGGCGTCGAGCCGCTGCCGCCGTTCCGCGCGGCGCAGCGAGACCACCAGGCGGCCCGTGCGGCCGCCCGCGGCGGGGATCCTCGCCGCCGTCAGGGTGACCAGCCGCGGGGGCGCGCGTTCGGGCCGCACGTACAGGTAGAGCTCGGGGATGCGCGGCAGCAGGCCCGCGTCGGCACGCAGGGGGTCGACGCACTCCCACCAGTCGGCCTGGGCGTCGTCGAACAGCGGCACGGCCTGTGCGGCGGGGCGTCCGATGACCTGGCCGGGGGGCACGCCGAGGAGCCGTGCGGCCATCGAGTTGCAGTACTCGACGAGGCCGCCGGCGCCGACGACCAGGGTCGGGTCGGCCAGCAGGTCGAGCGCCGCGTATCGGTCCGGCGGCGCGTGCGGCGGGGAAGGGTCCATGGCGGTGGCCATCATGACGGATCACGGCGCTGCCTCGCAGCCTCGAAGGCGACGACGGCGACCGCGGCGGCGACGTTGAGGGACTCGGGGCGGCCGGTGAAGCCGGGTCGCGGACGGCTGTGCATCGGCACGCGCACGACGGCGTCGCAGCGTTCCCGCAGGCCCTCGACCAGGCCGGACGCCTCGCCCCCGAACAGCAGGGCGGTCGGCGGGCGCAGGTCCACCTCGGTGTGGGCGACGTCGCCGCGGGCGTCGGCCGCCACCAGCCGGAGGCCGTGGCGACGGCAGCCGTCGACGAGCTCGTCCACGGCCGCGCCGACCACCACCGGCAGGTGGAACAGCGACCCCGCGGACGCGCGCACCGCCTTCGGGTTGCGCACGTCGACGCTGCCCGCGGTGAGCACGACGGCGTCCGCGCCGGCGGCGTCTGCCGTGCGCAGGATCGTGCCCGCGTTGCCGGGATCGGCGAGGCCGGCGACGGCCAGCACGAGGCCGGCGACGGGGAGCACGTCGTCGAGCGCGTGGCCTGCCAGCGTGGCGACGCCGATGAGGCCCTGCGGCGTCACCGTGCCGGCGATCGAGCCGAGCACGGCGTCGCTCACCGCGATCACCTCGACCCCGCGGCCCTGCGCCCGCAGCACCAGGCGCGCCTGGGCGTCGAAGGCGCGCGGCGCGACGAAGAGCCGCTCGAGGTGGTCCAGTGCCTCGCGGACCGCCTGCGGCCCCTCGACGAGCACCCCGTCGCCGGATCCCCGGCGCCGGCCGGTGAGCCTGCGCGCCGCCTTGACGGCGGCATTGCCGGTGCTGGTGACCACCGGCCGGCGCGGGTCCACCCCGGGCAATCGGCCGGATCTACGGCAGGGCGTTCTTGGCGACGGTCACCAGCGCGCTGAAGGCCTGGGGGTCGCGGACCGCGAGGTCGGCGAGGACCTTGCGGTCGACCTCGACGTCGGCCCGCTTGAGCCCGTTGATGAAGCGGCTGTAGGACAGGCCGTCGATGCGCGCGGCGGCGTTGATCCGGGTGATCCACAGCTTGCGGAAGTCGCCCTTGCGCTTGCGGCGATCGCGGTAGGAGTACCGCAGCGCGTGCATGACGGACTCGTTGGCGATGCGGTAGCGGCGGCTGCGCGCGCCGCGGAACCCCTTCGCCCGTTCCAGGACGGTGCGGCGCTGCTTGCGCCCGTGTACTCCACGCTTGACGCGTGCCATGGCGACGTACTCCTCTTTCGAAAGGTGAACTTCAGGGGGCGGCTGCTCGGCGACCCGTCAGCTCTTGTTGAGCAGGCGCCTGATCTGCCGCGCGTCGCCGCCGGTCAGCGTGCCGGTGGTGGACAGCCGCCTTTTCCGCCTGGCGGTCTTCTTCTCCAGGATGTGGTTGAGGTTCATCCGCTGGTGGATGACCTTGCCGGTCCGGGTGACCCGGAACCGCTTCTTGGCGCCCGAGTGGGTCTTCTGCTTCGGCATCGTGTGCGGCCTTCGGTCGGGGTTTCAGGTTGGGGATTCAGGCTTGGGGTTCGGCGCCGGCGACGGGGTCCGCGACCGGTTCGCCGGCGCGGGCCCGCACCTGGGCGAGGAGGTCTCTGTTGGGTGCGAGGACCATGCTCATGTTGCGGCCTTCGGTGTTCGGGGCGCTCTCCACGTAGGCGCACTCGGCCATGTCCGTCGCGAGGCGGTCGAGCAGGCGCTGCCCGAGCTCCTGGTGGGCCAGCTCGCGCCCCCGGAACATGATCGTCGCCTTCACCTTGCTGCCCTCGCGCAGGAACCGCTCGACGTGGCGGGCCTTGGTCCCGTAGTCGTGCCGGTCGATCTTCGGCCGCATCTTCATCTCCTTGACGACGATGTGGCTCTGCCGCCGGCGTGCCTCCTTCGCCTTCAGCGCTTCGGTGTACTTGTACTTGCCGTAGTCCATGATCCGGCAGACCGGTGGACGGGCGTTGGCGGCGACCTCCACGAGATCCAGGTCCCGCTCGCGCGCCCGTCGGAGCGCCTCCGCCAGCGGGGTGATCCCCACCTGCTCGCCGTCGGCGCCGATCAGGCGCACCTGTGGCTCGAGGATCCGTTCGTTGATCCGGGGCTCGCGGTCGATCGGCGGAGACCTCCTTGATGCTGGGGTGCTTGGGTGCTTGGGTGGATCAACGGCGACGACGGTGTGTTCTCTGGCCTTTAAGAAACGACAAAAGCCGCTGCCTGCCGGCAGCGGCCATGAACCCGGTCACGGTCCGGCGGGCGACGGTGGCGTTCGCACCCTCGTCCCGGACGTGCCACCGTTGGCGAACCCGGACAGGTATCGCGACCATCGGGTGGTCGTGCCCTGGCGGGTGGGAAGCCTTGGCCGCTTCCGCTTGGATCGTCTTGTCGGTCCCTCGGGCGGGGACCCCGCTGCGCCGTCACGGCGCAACGCCGTGCAGTCTAGCGCCCCCTCCGCGACCCGGTCGAGCCGTGGGCGTCAGCGCGCGCCGGAGGGCGGCTTCGGGTCCCGGCCGGGGATCCAGAGCCGGTCGGTCATGCGCTGCTGCTCCTCCGTCGGCTGAGGGCCGGCGGCGGGCGCCGGCGCCGCGGCCGTGGCCGCGGCGGGCGTCGGCGCTCCGGCCGGTTCGTCGGCCTTGGCCTGCCGCTCGAGCTGCACCTGGGCGGTCTGGAGCTGCGCGACGCCCTGGCGCATCTGGCCGGCGAGGTCGGCGGGGATGGTGCGCGCCGCGCCCTCGACCATCCCGGCCATCGCGTCGATGACGGTGCGCGCGTCCGACCTGCCGAGCTTGGTCTCCGCGGTGCTGCCGAGCAGGGTGTAGGCCTGCACGACGATCTCGGCGGCGGGCGCGTCGCGCAGCTGCTCCAGGTAGGCGCGCAGCTCCTCCTGGCTCGGCTCGCCGGTCATGGTGGGGTCGGCCATCGGTGTGCGGTCTCCTCGGGCGTCGGACGGCCGCCCATGCTACGACCGCCGCGCTCCTGCGACGACCGCTCCGGCTCACGACGATCCGTGATAAGCACCGGGGCGTGTACGTCCCGTCGACCGCCGACTACCCTCTATGGCTTCGCCACGAACAAGCCTCGTCACGAACGGCTCCAGGTGCTCAACAGCGGTCCCTGCTCCACACGGATGCGGTCGGCACCCAACCGCCTGGCAAGCTCTGTCGCCGCTGCGTCCGTAAGCACGGATGCGCGTACATCCACGCGTCCAGCGACCTCATCGATAGAGCTCGTCGCAACATCGATCCCTTCAGCCTGAAGATCATCCAGCTGTGAGACGAGTTCTTGCTGCACTGCGATCAGCTCAGTCAAGCTGTGTTCTGCGATGACGACCGTTAACCGTTCGGGGTAGGGAAACAGCGCCCGCAGCTCAGCCATGTGAAGTTCGGCATCTTCCTTGAAAGCCACCCGGGCGACGCCGTCGGTCCAATCCATCCACACACCGCCGAAGACCTCATCGAGCCGGCGCTGTCGTACGAAGTCGTCCACAACGTGGAACTGCTGTGAGACCATCCACAGTTCACGCACTCTGGCCCACTCGCTGGGCAGTAGGTAGGCCCCGAAGCCATCCACGGCTCCATGATCGTCGGGATGCAGGAGCAACTCCGCGACCACGTCTGCATCCGCTATCAGGCCCATCTCTCGGCGGGCCTCCAGCTGACGGAGGATGGCATCGGGCCCCGGGATGACCGCTGCGGCGGGACCTGGTGCTGGCGCGGTGGAGGCTTCGTCGGCGGGCATCTCCCCCGTGGGAGGCTCCGCGGTTAGGTCTTGATCGGAGTGCTGCTGGGCGACCGATTCCGTACCGAAGGTCATGATGGAAGCTGCCACGACAAGGCCCAGGAAAGGCCGTCGGCGCCATGTCTGGGACAGGCTCTTAAGCCGCAAGGCGCCTCCCTACTTTGGGAAGAACACCTGGTGGCCTGCTGTCTCAGCACGCCCGCGATCCGAGTCTACGCCAGCCCGGTCAGCCGAAGGTAGCCGTCGATGAGGGGGCGGCCGGCGACCACGGCGAGCAGCGCGCCGACGGCGAGGTAGGGGCCGAAGGGCAGGAGATCCTTGCGGCCGCGCAGCCGGGTGGCGAGCAGCGCCATCGCGACGACGCCGCCCAGAAGGAACCCGCCGAACACGCCGACCAGCACCTCGCCCCAGCCGAGGTAGCCGAGCCCGACACCGATGAACGCGGCGAGCTTCACGTCGCCCATGCCCATGCCGCGGGGGCTCATCAGCGCCAGCGCGAGCAGCGCCGTGAACGCCGCCAGCCCCCCGAGCAGCGCCTGCAGGCCCCGGAGCGGCTCGCCGTTCAGCACAGCCGCCAGCATGAGCAGCACGAGCAGCGCCGGCGTCAGCGGGTAGGTCAGCCGGTTCGGGATCCGGCGGGTCTCCGCGTCAATCACCGCGATCACCAGCAGCGTCCACGCGAAGAGCAGGAAGCCTGGGAGCGCCCAGTCGAGGCCGACGCGCCAGCCGACCAGGGCGAAGACGACGCCGGTGGCCAGCTCCACCAGGGGGTAGCGCGCACTGATGGCCGTCGCGCAGCTGCGGCATCGCCCGCGGAGCAGCACCCAGGACAGCAGCGGCACGTTGTCTCGCGGCGTGATCCCCGCCCCGCAGGCGGGGCACGCCGACGGCGGCGCCACCACCGACCCACCGGCGGGAATCCGGTGGATCACGACGTTGGCGAACGAGCCGAACAGCAGCCCGAGCCCGAAGCAGGCAAGAACGGTCACGCTGGCCATGATCGTCAGTCTGCCTCCCCATCTGAGGCCTGCGTGTCGGACGTCCACAACCGCCGCTGCTGACCCCGCCCATTCCGTCCACGGGACCCCGGCAGTGCCGACCGGACCCGGCCCGAGGCAACGCGGGCGCGGTGTCCGGCGCCAACGTCGCACTCGGACCCGGCACCCCCGCGGGCAGTGCCGCCCGGTCCCGGCCCGATGCAACGCGGGTGCGGTATCCGGTGCCAACGTCGCACTCGGGGGCGTCCTGATCGGCGGCGCGGTGCGCGGCCCGAGCAGGCTGGCCCGTTCGCGGACGGCCCCGGGAAGCCGCCTATCGGCAACCTTTGAACGGCCGCGGCTACTTGAGGTCGGCGATCAGCCGGGCGGTCTCGATCGCCGCGAGCGCGGCCTCCCACCCCTTGTTCCCGAGCTTGCCCCCGGCGCGGTCGACGGCCTGCTCGAACGTCTCGGTGGTCAGCACCCCGAAGGTCACGGGCACGCCGGTGTCCTCGGCGATCCGGCCCACGCCGGCGGCGTGCCCCGCGACGTAGGTGAAGTGGGCGGTCTGGCCGCGCACCACGCAGCCCAGCGTGACCACGGCGTCGAAGCGGCCGCTTTCCGCGAAGCGCCGCGCGACGGCGGGGAGCTCGTACGCCCCCGGCACCCACGCGAGCTCCAGGTCGTCCTCGGCGACGCCGTGGCGGCGCAGGCAGTCCGCGGCGCCGGCGACGAGCTTCTCGACGACGACCTCGTTGAACCGGGCGGCGACCAGCGCCACCCGCAGGCCGGCCCCGTCGTAGGACCCCTCGTGGACCTTCATCGAACCTCCGTGGTGCCGACGTCGTCGCCCTCGGCGATCCCCTCGACGAGGTTGGCCAGCTCGTGCCCGAGCTTGTCCTTCTTGGTCTGCAGGTAGCGCAGGTTCTCGAGCGTCGGCGTCGTCTCCAGCGGGACGCGCTCGACGATCTCGAGGCCGTAGCCCTCCAGTCCGGCGCGCTTCGCCGGGTTGTTCGTGAGCAGCCGCAGCGTCGTCAGGCCGAGGTCGACGAGGATCTGCGCCCCGGTCCCGTAGTCGCGCAGGTCGGCCGGGAAGCCGAGCTCTATGTTCGCCTCGACGGTATCGGCGCCGTCGTCCTGCAGCTTGTAGGCCTGCAGCTTGTGCATGATCCCGATGCCGCGGCCCTCGTGACCGCGGATGTAGACGACGACCCCCTCGCCCTCCGCGGCGATCTTGCGCATGGCGTCGTGCAGTTGCGTGCCGCAGTCGCAGCGCAGGGACGCGAAGACGTCCCCGGTCAGGCACTCCGAGTGCATCCGCACGAGCACGGCGTCCTTGCCAGCGGGCTCCCCGCGGACCAGCGCGACGTGGGAGTGGCCGTCCATCAGCGAGGTGTAGCCGATCGCGTTGAACGGCCCGAACGGCGTCGGGATGGTCGCTTCGGCCACCCGCCGCACGAGCGTCTCGTGCCGTCGGCGGTGGGCGATGAGGTCCGCGATGGAGATCAGAAGCAGCCCGTGCTCGGCCGCGAACCGGCGCAGGTCCGGCAGCCGCGCCATGGTACCGTCCTCGTTGACGATCTCGCAGAGCACCCCCGCCGGGCGGAGTCCCGCCAGCCGGGCGAGGTCGACCGCCGCCTCGGTGTGCCCGGCCCGTTTGAGGACGCCGCCCTCGGCGTAGCGCAGCGGGAAGATGTGGCCGGGGCGCGCGAAGTCGGCCGCGGTGGCCGTGGGGTCGGCGAGCGCCCGGATCGTGGCGGCGCGGTCGGCGGCGGAGATCCCGGTCGTGGTGCCGGGCACGTAGTCGACGGACACGGTGAACGCGGTGTGGTTCGCGTCGGTGTTCGCGCGGACCATCAGCGGGATCTGCAGCTCGTCGAGCCGGTCGCCGGTGGTGGGCATGCAGATCACGCCGGAGGTGTGACGGACGAAGAAGGCGATCTGGGCGGGGGTGACGGCCTCCGCGGCGACGATGAGGTCGCCTTCGTTCTCGCGGTCGGCGTCGTCGACGACGATGACCATCTCGCCGCGCGCGATCGCCGCGACGGCGTCCGGGATGCTCGCGAAGCCGTCGGTCATGGCGCACTGCTCCCGTAGGGGGTGCCGACGCCGGCGCGCAGCAGCCGCTCCACGTGCTTGGCGACGATGTCGGCCTCCAGGTTGACCTTGCCGCCGGCCACGCAGCCGCCGAGCGTGGTGACGGCCAGCGTGTGCGGGATCAGGCCGACCGAGAACCGGTCGGCGTCCGCGGAGGTGATCGTCAGCGAGGTCCCGTCGACCGTGATCGACCCCTTCTCCACGACCAGGGCGGCGATGGCCTCCGGCAGCGAGACCGTCAGGAGCGTCCAGTCGCCCCTGGGGTCGACGGTCAGCACCTCGCCGACGCCGTCGACGTGCCCCTGGACGAGGTGTCCCCCGAGCCGGCCGTCGGCCCGGACGGCCCGCTCGAGGTTGACCGGCGCGCCGGCGCCGAGCGTCCCCAGGGCGGTCCGGTCCAGCGTCTCGCCCATCAGGTCGGCGGTGAACCCGCCGGTCGTCAGGGAGGTCAGGGTCAGGCAGCAGCCGTTGACGTTGACGGAGTCGCCGGCGCGCGCGTCCGCCACGACCGTGGAGCAGTCGACGGTCAGGCGGGCCGTCCCGTGGCCGCGCTCGACGGCGCGGACCGTGCCAATCTCCTCGACGATCCCGGTGAACACTCAGCGCCCTCCTGCCGGATACAGGGTGAGGACGGCGTCGGTGCCGACCTGTTCGACGCGGTCGAGGCGGAATGCCGGCGCGCCGGCCAGGGTAGCGATGCCGTCCCCGCTCAGGAACGGCCGCCCCTGCTCGCCGAGCAGCAGGGGGGCGACATGCAGGACGACCTTGTCGACGAGACCGGCCTGGAGGAAGGCGGAGACGACCGCCGCCCCGCCCTCCACGAGGACGCTGCGAACGCCGCGCTCCCACAGCGCTGCGAGGACGGCCTTGGGGTCCGGCTCGTCGAGCACCACCGTCGGGGCGGACCCGTCGAGGACCCGCCAGGCCCGGCCGCCGGCGGCGATCCGGCCGCGCCGGTCGAGCACCGCCCGCAGCGGCTGAGGGGCCGCGTGGCCGGGCACGCGGACCGTGAGCCGGGGGTCGTCGGCGAACACCGTGCCCGAGCCGACCAGCACCGCGTCGACGGTGCCGCGGAGCCCGTGCGCGGCCAGTCGCGCCTCGGGACCGGTGAGCCACTGGGACGTGCCATCGGCCGCCGCGATCCGTCCATCGAGGCTGACGGCCGCCTTCGCGACCACGAACGGCCGGCCGGTGGCGGCTCCGTGGAAGAAGACCTCGTTCTGCCGGCGGGCCTCGTCGCCGGCGATGCCGATCCGCACGTCGACGCCGGCCGCCCGGAGGGTGTCCGCACCGCCCGCGGCGCGCGGGTCCGGGTCCGCGACCGCGGCGACGACCCTGACGATTCCCGCCGCGAGCAGGGCGGAAGTGCAGGGACCGGTCCGCCCGGTGTGGTCGCACGGCTCCAGGGTGACGAAGGCGGTCGCGCCGCGCGCGGCGGTCCCCGCGGCCGCGAGCGCCGCGACCTCGGCG
>JACCXR010000041.1 GCA_013696915.1 Euzebyaceae bacterium | reverse complement strand
GCGCCCCCGGCAGGACTCGAACCTGCGACACACGGTTTAGGAAACCGTTGCTCTGTCCCCTGAGCTACGGGGGCCTCGGTGGGAACGGGCGACGCCCGGGCCGCCCTGGGCCACGGCGACAGGGTAGCAACCGGGCGGGCGGGGGCTGCGACGGCCGAGCTCGACCGCGTGCCGCGTATCGTGCGCGCATGGAGCCCGTCGTCTACGCCTCGCGCATCGTCCGGCTGCCGGTCCTCGACCGCGAGGGCGCCGCGGTGGGGCGGGTCGCCGACGTCGTCGTCGGTGCTCCGCCCGCCGGTTCGCCGCCGCCGGTCATCGGCTTCGTCGTGGCCGTGCCGGGGCGGCGCATCTTCGTCTCCGCCGGCCGGGTGCAGACCGTCGACGCCGAGGGGCTCCAGCTGCGCAGCACCGACCTCAACCTCCGCCGGTTCGCGCCCCGACCGTCGGAGGTCCTCGTCGTCCACGACCTGCTCGACCGGCCGGTGCCGGCGACGTCACGGGTGGTGAACGACGTCGGCATCGTCCCCGCCCACGCGCGGCTCCGCGGCTGGGACGTCGGCGTCGTCGACCTCGTGCCGGCCGGGCGGCGGCTGATCCGCGCCCGGCGCCGCAACCGCCGGACGGTCCCGTGGGAGGAGGTGCGCGAGCTGTTCCCCGGCGCCAACGACACGTTTGGGCACCTGCGCGACATGCACCCGGCCGACGTGGCGGAGAGCTTCCGCGACCTCGCGCCCGCTCAGCGCGCTGCCGCGGCACAGGCCCTCGACGACGAGCAGCTCGCCGACATCATGGAGGAGCTGCCGGAGGAGGTGCAGGCGGAGCTGCTCGACCGGATCGGGCTGGAGCGTGCCGCGGACGTCCTCGAGGCGATGGAGCCCGACGACGCAGCCGACCTGCTGGGCGAGCTCGAAGGCCCACGCCGGGGCGAGCTGCTCGCAGCGATGGAGCCGGAGGAGGCCGAGCCGCTGCGCCGGCTGCTGCGCTACGAGGAGCACACCGCCGGCGGGCTGATGACGCCCGAGCCCATCATGCTGCCGCCCTCCGCGACGGTGGCCGAGGCTCTCGCCATCCTCCGCGACCCCGACCTCACGCCGGCCATCGCCGGGCAGATCTTCGTGGTGGAGCCTCCCACGGAGACGCCGACCGGCCGGTTCCTCGGCATCTGCCACTTCCAGCGCCTGCTGCGCGAGCCGCCGAGCGGGACGCTCGCCGACTACGTCGACGTCCAACCCGGGCCGATCGACCCGACGATGCCGGAGCTCGCCGTCGCTGAGCGTCTCGCCGCGTACAACCTGCTCGCCGTGCCGGTGTGCGACGCGGACGGCCACCTCCTCGGGGCGGTCACCGTGGACGACGTGCTCGACCGCGTCCTGCCGCAGGGCTGGCGGGAGCGGTGAGCCGGCGGGGGGCGGACCTCGGCAGCCCCCGCGGCGGGGGCCGGTTCGGCGTCCACTACGACCCCGAGGCGTTCGGCCGGTTCTCCGAGGGCATCGCCCGGTTCCTCGGCACCGGCCGCTACCTCGTGGGCCAGACGATCGTGGTCATCGCCTGGGTCGCGATCAACGTGACGGCGGTGCGGCTGCGCTGGGACCCCTACCCGTTCATCCTGCTCAACCTGTTCTTCTCGACGCAGGCGTCCTACGCCGCCCCGCTGATCCTGCTCGCGCAGAACCGCCAGGCCGACCGCGACCGCGTGCAGGTCGACCACGATCGGGACGTCAACGCCCGCACCCTCGCCGACACGGAGTTCCTCGCCCGCGAACTGGCGTCGGTCCGCCTGGCGGTCGCCGAGCTCGCCACCGAGCACGACCTGGCGCGGGAGATCGGCCGGCTGACCGCCGAGGTCGAGGGCTTGCGGCGGCGCCTGGAGGTGACGGCACCGCCCGACGGTGCCGGGTAGGCGAACAACCGGCAACGTCCCCCTTGCGGTGCCATGCCCCCGCCCGCGATGATTCTCCTATAAGGTGCGCATCGCGAGCCGACGCCGACATGAGGAGCCTCGATGGCCAAGGTGGAGTTCGACCACATCTGGAAGCGGTTTCCGGACGGGACCGAGGCCGTCAAGGACCTGACGCTGCAGATCGACGACGGCGAGTTCGTGATCCTCGTCGGTCCCTCGGGTTGCGGAAAGTCGACGGCGCTGCGGATGGTGGCCGGTCTGGAGGAGATCTCCGACGGCAAGATGATCATCGGCGAGCAGGTCGTCAACAACATGACGCCCAAGGAACGCGACATCGCGATGGTCTTCCAGAGCTACGCGCTCTACCCCCACATGACCGTGGGGGACAACATGGGGTTCGCGCTGAAGCTCGCGAAGGTGCCGAAGGACGATATCGCCAAGCGGGTGAAGGACGCGGCCGACATCCTCGGGCTCACCGAGTACCTCGACCGCAAGCCGAAGGCGCTCTCCGGCGGGCAGCGGCAGCGCGTGGCGATGGGGCGCGCGATCGTCCGCAGCCCGCAGGCGTTCCTGATGGACGAGCCGCTGTCCAACCTCGACGCGAAGCTGCGCGTGCAGATGCGCGCGGAGATCGCCGAGCTCCAGACCCGGCTCGGCGTCACGACGCTCTACGTCACCCACGACCAGGTCGAGGCGATGACGATGGGTGACCGGGTCGCGGTCCTCAAGCGTGGCGAGCTCATGCAGGTGGACAGCCCCCAGCAGCTCTACGACCACCCCGACAACCTCTTCGTCGCCAGCTTCATCGGCTCGCCTTCGATGAACATCGCGGAGGGCACGCTCGAGGCCGACGACGGCGCCACCGTGCTGAAGATGGGGACGACGACCAGGCTGCATGTCCCCGACGGCGCGATCGACCAGTACCCGCGGGTCCGCGACTACCACGGCAAGACGGTCGCGGTCGGCATGCGGCCGGAGCACTTCTTCCGCCCGGACGGCTCGGTGCCCGACGAGGCCAAGATGCCGGCGCGCAACGTCACGCTCGTCGAGGCGCTCGGCTCCGAGCTCATCGTGCACTTCGGCGTCAGCGCCCCGCCGGTCACGACCGACGACATGCGCGAGGCGATCGACGACGCGGACGCCTTCGCCGAGATGGAACGCGCGGCCAAGGAGGGCGGGCAGGTCTTCACCGCCCGCCTCGAGCCCGGGTCGCCTCCGAAGGTGGGCGACAAGATCGACATCGCGTTCAAGACCGAGAACCTGCACTTCTTCGACCTGGAGAACGGCGCCCCGCTGCGCTGACCGCGACTCTCCGCTCCGTCCCAGCGCCTCGCCGGC
>JACCXR010000036.1 GCA_013696915.1 Euzebyaceae bacterium | reverse complement strand
CATCCGGATTCTGCTTGTGCAGCACATTCGTGATCGCCGCCGTCAGCGTCGTCTTCCCATGATCGATGTGACCGATCGTGCCAATATTCAAATGCGGCTTCGACCGCTCGAACTTCGCCTTGGCCATGGTACGAACACGTCCTCCCGGTCGCGGCCCGCATACGTCCGGGCCGTGTGTCGTTGGGTCATGCGGTGGTGGTACGAGACAGCGCCCGCCCGATCGTCGATGCGCGGCGGGGCGGGCGCGGATCGTAGCGGCGGGTGGGATCGAACCACCGACAACTCGATTATGAGCCGAGTGCTCTAACCACTGAGCTACGCCGCCGTGCGAGCCCCCCAACGGAATCGAACCGTTGACCTTCTCCTTACCATGGAGACGCTCTGCCGACTGAGCTAGGGGGGCACGGCAGCACCACAGTATGCGGGCCCCCGGGTGGTCTCGCAACCGTGCACGCGCCCGTCGTCGAGCAGGGCCGCGGCAGGAAGGCCGGCGCGGTGGCTGTGACGGGAAGGGCAGCGGCATGCCTACTCTGGCCGCATGGAGACGGCGCCGACCGCCCGCACGGCCGCCGATGGCGACCCGCTGACCGACCTGATGCCGCTCGACCCTCGTGTCCGGACGCTGTGGTGGTGCACCGGCGCGGCCGGCGTCCTCCCGCTCGTGCTCGTCGTGGTGCTGATCGACCTGCTCGCTCCGCACCCTGCGCCCACCGGCCTTGCCACCGCGGTCTTCACCGCCCTGGCCGTTGGCGCAGCGGCCGCGATCCCCGCCGTCCGGTACCGCCGGTGGCGCTACGCGCTGCGGAGCCGGGACCTGTGGATCCAGCATGGCACGCTGTGGGTGACGGTGAGCGTGATCCCCTATCGCCGGCTGCAGTTCGTCGACACCCGCCAGGGTCCGCTCGACCGGCTCTTCGGCCTGGCCCAGCTGGTCGTCCACACAGCGGCGCCTGGCACGTCGGGAAGGCTGCCCGGCCTTGACGCCGCGCAGGCCGAGCGTCTGCGCGAGCGGCTGGCCGAGGTCGAGCGCGATGACGACGGCATCTGAAGATCCGGACCTCGACCCCCGGCCGCCCGCCGGGGTGGCGCAGGTCCCCGCGCCGCCACCCCCGCCAGTCGCGGCGCTCGGCGGCCAGCTGCACCCTGCCGCGATCGCGCTGGCGCCGCTCCGGCAGATCGCGCCGCTGCTCGTGCTGCTCGTGACGGGCTCGTTCCTGCCCGTCGTCGCTGGCCTGGCCGTGGCCTTCTCGATCGGGGCGAGCGTCCTGCGGTGGGCCCGCTTCACCTGGCACGTCGCCGACGGCGCGCTCGTCATCGAGCAGGGGCTGTTCGCCCGCCAGCGTCGCGTCATCCCGTTGGAGCGCATCCAGACGGTCGATCTGGTCCGGCCTCTCCGGCACCGGTTGTTCGGAGTCGTGGAGGTCCGGGTGGAGGCGATCGGCGGGTCCGAGACGGAGGGCCGCCTCGATGCCCTCTCCCCCGACGTGGCCGACGCCCTTCGGGCGGTGCTCCTGCGGCAGCCCGCAAGGCCGGCTTCGACCGTGCAACCCGCCGGGGAGGCGCTCGCCCGGCTCGGCGTCAGGGATCTGGTCCTGGCGGGACTGACGGGCGGGCGGATCGGGGTGGCGGCCGCGATCGTCGGGCTGGCGCACCAGCTGTTCGGCGACCGCTTCTTCGAGACGTTCTCGATCGACCTCGCCCGCAGGATCGACATCGACATCGGCGGGACTGCCCTGCTCGTGGTGGCGGCCCTCCTCGCCGTGTTCGTCGTCTCGATCATCGCCACGGCGCTCACGTACTGGGACTTCACCCTGACCCACCGGGACGACGCGCTCCTCGTCCGCCGCGGGCTGCTGGAGCAGCGGTTCGACACCGTGCCCCTGCGTCGCATCCAGGGCGTGACCGTCGAGGAAAACGCCCTTCGCCGGGCGCTCGGCATGGCGACCGTGAAGGTCCAGATCGCCGGGCGAGCGGGGGGTGAGGAGGCCAAGCGCACGAACCTGCTGCTGCCGATCGGCTCCCGCCGGCAGGCGTTCGCCCTGGTCGAGGAGGCGCTCGGCGTCGCCGGCCTGGCGGCCGCGCCGCTCACGCCGATGCCGCACCGTGCGAGGAGGCGTCGGATCACGCGCGCCGTCGTGTTCACCGCCGTCGTGACGGTTCCCGCGGTGATCGGGTTCGGCCGTCCGGGGCTGCTGGCGCTCCTCGCGTTCGGACCGGCGCTCGCCGCCGCGTTCGCGGCCTACCGGGCGCTGGGTCACGGGCAGCACGGCGGCGTCGTGCTGGCGCGCAGCGGAGCGCTCGTGCGGGCGACGTCGTTCGTGCCGGTCACGCGGCTTGCCAGCCTGGCGCTGTCGGCCAGCCCCTTCCAGCGCCGGACGGGCCTGGCGACTCTGGCCCTGCAGATCCCGGCCGCCTCCGCCTCCGGCACCCCCCAGCTGCACGATCTCGACCGCGGGGACGGCCTGGAACTGCTTCTCGCCCTGTCCGAGGCAGCGACGGGGACCCCGCTGCCGGCGCAGGGCGCCGGCGATGATGCGTGAACAGTCAGCCGGATTCGCGCCGGAACGTCCGCACACCAGCGAAGCTGGCAAGGGCCGGGCAGGGCGGCGTCCCGCGAATCCGACGGCCGGGCACTTCGGGGCGCGTTGTACACGGATCCCCGAGCCACGTTCGCACACTGGTCGGCGCGCCAGGTAGGCAGCTCTCGACGGACGTCCTAGCCGTGCACCGGCTGGAGGATCACGCGACGCCCGACACCAGCAGCCGCGTGGAGTTGCCTGCGCGTTCGACATGCCTCCCGTGAGGCCACCGCTGGTACCATAGGTGGCATGACCCGGAAGACCACCGTCTACCTGCCGGAGGAGCTCAAATCGGCGGTCGAGCGTGAGGCTCGCCGACGAGGTTCCTCCGAGGCCGAGGTGATTCGTCAGGCGGTCGCGGCTGCGGTGACCGCACCTCGGCCGCGTCCCGGCTTCCTCGATGCCCAGCCGTTCGCCGCGCGGGCCGACGAGCTGCTGGCCGGGTTCGGCGAGCGGTGATCGTCGCAGATACCAGCGGCCTCCTCGCCCTGTTCAACCGTCGGGAGCCGACCCACCCGGCCGTCAGAGCTTTGGTCGACGGCGAGCCCGAGCCGCTGGTGGTGTCACCCTACGTGGTCGCCGAGCTCGACTACCTGGTCGCCACTCGGCTCGGCGTGAGTGCCGAGCTGGCGATGCTGGCGGAGGTTTCCGGTGGGGCATACCACTTGGCAGGCTTCGGCGCCGAGGAGTTGGTACGAGCGCGTGGGGTGGTCGAGCGCTACCGCGATCAGGGCGTCGGCCTGACCGATGCGTCGATCGTGGTGCTGGCCGATCGGCACCGAACCCGCTCGCTGCTCACCCTGGACCACCGCCACTTCGGGGTGCTGCGCCCGCTCGACGGCGGCCGCTTCCGCCTGCTGCCGTGACCTCGCAGCTCTGCCCTGGACGGGGAAAATGACACCAGCCCTCCACCGCGGCGATCGCTGGTGGGCGACGAATGTGCGCGGCATCCCCGCCGAAGTGCCGATGGGCCCCGACTGTGGGCGCCCGGCAGGTCCCGCCTGGCGGCGACGCCTGCAGCGCCGGCGTTGCGGCGCGCCGAGGGCGGGTCGTAGCATGGTCGGACCCGGTGGGATGCCCGAGCGGCCAAAGGGAGCAGACTGTAAATCTGCCGGCTCAGCCTTCGGAGGTTCGAATCCTCCTCCCACCACCTAAAGGCGGGGCTGGCCCCCGCGCGAGCGCCGCGCACATGACCGGGGAGACCCGGGGCCGAGGAGTGGGGCCATGGCAGATTCGAGCTTCGACGTCGTCGCCGAGGTCGAGCGTCAAGAGGTCGACAACGCGATCAACCAGGCGTCCAAGGAGGTCGGGCAGCGCTTCGACTTCAAGGGCACGGACGCGTCGATCGCGTGGTCGGGTGAGCAGATCGCCGTCGCGGCGAACTCAGAGGAGCGGGTGCTGGCGGCACTGGACGTGCTCAAGGACAAGCTCGTCAAACGCAAGGTGAGTCTCAAGTCGCTCGACCACGGGGACCCCAAGCCCGGCGCCAGGGGCGCCTATCGGCTGGAGATCTCGCTGGTGAACGGCATCCCGGCCGACAAGGCCAAGGAGATGGTGAAGCTCATCAAGACCTCCAAGCTCAAGGTCCAGCCCGCGGTGCAGGGCGACCAGCTGCGGATCTCGGGCAAGAGCAGGGACGACCTGCAGGAGGTGCAGGCGCTTCTGCGCGCGAACGACCAGGACCTGCCGCTGCGCTTCACCAATTACAAGTAGGCCCGCCTGCACGACGTGATCTGCACGATGCAGGTCCAGTTTCGGTCGACTTTGGGGGCGCTGGCCTTCGACCTTCGCGTCATCCTGGCGTCAGCTCGGTGCAGATCGGTCGCCCGTCAAAGGCCGCTCGGCCGTTTTCCCGGCGCCCGAGGGACCGAAGCGGCAGCGGACGGAGAACGCCTGCGGTGTGGGTCCGTAGGTTCGCAGGTGCTGGAGACAGGCGAGCGCTTCGGTCGGCGCCGGCTCGTGGCCGGCCGGTACCCACCACAGCGCGGTGGCCGGCGCCGGGATCTTGTCGAACCATTCGCTGCGACGGAGCAGGAGCGCCCGTGGGCGCTGCGATAGACGAAGCAGTGCAGCTGCTCGTAGGAGCGCCACACCGACAGGTTGATGATCGTCAGCCGGTCTCCGGCCGCGTCCGCGACGCTGACGTGGCCGTCATCGGTGCGGTTGCGCCAGACGAATCCGGGTGACCGCTCGGCGAGGCGGTTGATGCGGTCGAGTGCTGCGACGAACTCGCGGACGGGCGCGGAGTCGAGCGGGAAACGCAGCCGCGAGAGGTTGACCTGGGCGAGCCCGGCCGGCCGTGGCGGTCCGGGTGGGGTCACGGTCGGTCGGAGTTGGCGGGGACTGCCAGCGCGACGGGGTTGCCATCGGGGTCGGCGACGTAGGCGACGCGCTCGCCCCACGGCATGTCCATCGCGTCCCGCAGGATCGTCCCCCGCCGCTGACGGAGCTCCTCGACGGCACTGTCGACGTCCCCGACGTAGATGAATATCTTGAAGCGGACACCCGCCGCCACGGCGGCGCCGTACTGCTGCTGCGGCCAGTCGGCGGCGACAACGGCCAGTTCGGCGGCGCCTCGACGGAGCCCGACGTAGCCGGGGTCACCGTCGGGGGGCAGTTGGTACTGCCGCTGGAAACCCAACCGCTCGTAGAACTCCGCCGTGGCAGTCACCTGCCCGGCGAAGATCACCGGAAACGCGCGCTCAGCCATCTGCCAGAGGCTACCCAGCGGACCGCTGCCGATGACAGTGCCTGCCTGATCAAGACCAACAGGGTCACCGTCCCGGTGGGGATGGTGCGCGGGAACTACGGCTTCAGTCCTTCGGCGGCAGCGGCGGCACCCGGTGGGTCGTGGCGATCTCGACCATCGCCCGCAACGCCGGGTCCTCGAGTTGCTCCGGCTTGGTGACCTTCACGTGGCGCATGGGGTGCCGTGCGCCCTGGACGTGCTTGGCCGGCTCGAGGATGCCAGCGGGATCGGGGAGTTCGGAGCCGTAGAAGAAGCCGAAAGTGAGGTGCTGCTTGTACGGGGCCAGCCAGCAGAAGTGCTCGCTCAGCTTCTTGGGACCGGTGCCGTACCCCGCCGTGCGTTGGCGTGGCCAGACCACCTCCACGGTCCTCGGCTCCACCTCGAAGATCAGGTCACGGGCGGCGAGCGCAAGATCTCTCACGACCGGCGGCGACCCCGCCGCCACCTCCTCGAAAACGCCTGCATCGGCCGTGACGATGCCCGCTGCTGCCATCGCTGTCCCCCCGGTCCCGCCGAGCATCCGGACGCTGGAAGGGTAGCCGGGTCGGGGACTCATGGTCTAGAGCCGCCGGACGAACCGAGGTCGACCTGCCGGGACGGATCTCCCGCCGGCCGACGAGCGGCCGGACATCTCGAAGTGCGCCAGTCAACGGTCAGGTCCTGTTCCACTCCGAGAGCGACGTGTGCGCGGTGCCCCTCGCACGTCGGACCGGCCCATGCGACCGGTCACGGGCCCGGTTCATCTGCGTCGGCGATGATGCGTCGCAGTGAGTATCGAACTTCGATGAGCGCGCGCCGGCCAAGCAGCGACTCGAGCTGGCTCTCGATGCCAGCAATGACGCCGAAGCAGCCCCCCGGCAGTACTGGCCGGTCTCGGTGAACACGATCAGCTTCGCTCGACGTCGATCCGGTCGGGACGCCGCGTGACGTAGCCCCGTATTTCGAGGTCATCGACCAGCTCACCCATGGCCTGCGGAGTCATGTTCGCCCTTGCGGCGAGGTCGATGTGCGCGAATACCGAGGAGTGCGCCGGCCGCCGGGGATAGCCCGCCGCCACCACGCCTTCCACGATCCGGTGACCGAGCCGGCTGCACGCCTGCCCCAGAAAGGCGGTCGTATTGTCCTTCGGGGGCCTTCAGCTCGCCGGGCATCCCTGCGGAACGGTCACGACGAGCCGGCGGCGGAGCCCGTACAGCTCCGGTCGTCGTTCGGCTTGCGGTATGCCTTGGCAGGCCCTGCGGCCGGTGTAGCGTCCCCGGACATGCAGCTGACTCACGACGCCGAGGCGCTCGCGGCCGCGCTGCCCGATATGCCACGATGGCTCGAGACTCGCTCCCTCCTCCTGTCGGGCAACGCGTCGGTCAGGGTCAGCGACGATGGCCACGGGGGTGTGGTGTTGGACACGACCTTCCCGTCGGGCGCGGTCTTCGGCCGCGCGGACTGCGAGTTCCTGCGGGAAGTTCTTGTTGAGGTTCCCGAAGACTTCGAGCTGGTCGTGCAGATGGACACCCTTCAGGCAGCTCAAGAAGCGCTTCCGAGCTGGACGGTCGCCCAGGCGGTCGTGCACTCCCTGGTCCGCCCGTACCCCTCCGGAGAACGCGCCGAGGCAGGGGTCGTCGTGTCGGCGCCACCGGAGCAACGGTGGCTGGAGGGACTTCCTGAGGATGTTCGGCTCTACGCGCGCCTGGCAGAAGCGATCGCGGTCCAGATCGTGGGCGGGGCCGTCGTGGCTGTCTGCGCCGCTGGCGATGTGACCGAGACGCTCTGGGACGTAGGCATCGACACGCTCGAGGGTCACCGGCGGCGCGGCCACGCGGCCGCCTGCTTCCACGCGCTTGCTGCGTGGATGGCTGGTCGAGGAAGGCAGCCTGTCTGGTCTGCGTACGAGGACTACCCGCCTTCCCTCACGCTCGCCGCCAAGCTCGGCTTCCAGCCCGTCGACCGGATTGCAGTCCTCTCCCCAACCTCCCAAGCCACTTCGTAGACGATCCCCAGCGGGATTGACCCGACTCGACCGCCAGCACGCCCTCCACGAACCCGAAGCAGCGCCCGCCAGTGATCACGACCAGGCCAGGCTCGGCGTCGCGGGCCAGCGCCTCGACGACCTGCACGACGTCGGTCGGCCCGGCGGCAGGGGGCCGCCGAGCGTTGGCCGCGACCGCGGGGCTGACCACGTCGCCCGCGGCTGTGCGGCCTGGGTCAGCACGTGGGCGGCGTTGTCGAGCACGGGCTGCAAGGAGCTGCCGCCACTCCTTGGCATCGTCCGGTTGGCCGGGTCACCGGGGGCGGCGCTCGTCCATGCGCCGCTACCGTGGTGCTTGCAATTGCGAACAACGACGAGACGACGAGAAGGTAGAGGCACACGATGCGCGCCGAGTTCGACACGTTCTACACCGCACTGGTGGAGGCCTTCGGGCGCCACCAGGACCTGCGCCGCGGGAAGGCGCCGGTCGCCGATCTGGCCCGGTCCGCGGGCGCCCTGCACGAGGCCCGGATGCGGGCCTACCAGGCGCTGCCGCGCCACCGCTGAGACCACCCCCTGGCACGCCGCACGGCGTCCCGGACAACGCGAAGCCCCGGCCATCTGGCCGGGGCTTCTTGTTCTGCGGGCAAAGCCGCGCGTCAGGCGATCTGCCCCATGCTGCGGGCGATCTGCTCCAGGTTGCGGACGCGCGTCTCGGTCGTCGGGTGCGTCCGGAAGAGCTTGCCCATGGAGGCCATGCCGCCGAAGGGCGCGCTGATGTAGAGCGACTGGAAGGCCGGAGAGGTCTCCGCCGGCGTGCCACCGAGGCGGGCGCGGGCGCGGCCGCCGGTCTCGAGCTTCTGCAGGGCGCTGGCCAGGGCCAGCGGCTTGCCGGACAGGTGCGCGCCGGACGTGTCGGCCTCCGTCTCGCGGCTGCGGGTGACCGCGAACTGGATGAGCATCGCGGCCACCGGGGCGAGGAACACCATCAGCAGCGACCCGAGCGCCCCGCCCTCGCGGTCGCGGCCGCCCCCGAACCAGAACGCCATGCGCGCCATGAACGTGATGGCCGTGGCGATCGTGGCCGCCACCGTCCCGATGAGGATGTCGCGGTTGTACACGTGCGACAGCTCGTGGGCGAGGACGCCCTCCATCTCGTCGCGGTCGAGGAGGTCGATCAGCCCCTTGTTCACGCAGACGGCGGCGTGCTTGGGGTTGCGTCCCGTCGCGAACGCATTCGGCTGCGGTGAGGGCGACACGTACAGCCGTGGCATCGGTTCCTGGGCGCGCTGCGATAGGTCCGCGACCAGCGCGTGGTACCAGGGGTGCTCCGCCTCGGTGGCCTCGACGCCGCGCGCCATCTTGATCGCGAGCTTGTCGGAGAACCAGTAGGTGCCGACGTTCATCAGCAGGGAGAAGCCCAGGGCCAGGTACAGACCCTGCGAACCCCCGAACGTCTGCCCGATGAACAGCAGCAGGCCGGACAGGAACGCCAGCAGGACGAACGTCTTGAACGACTTGAACATCGCTCGGTGTCAACTCCTTCGCCGAAGGACCGGGAGGCTCCCGGGTCTCGGAGAGACCACGATAGCCCTGCATGGGAGAACGCCCCCTCCCCCGAACGGGTTCCGGGGTAAATCTCTGGTCAAAAGCTCAGGGCCGGGGGCCTACGGGCCGGCGGCGATCAGGGTCGAGGCGTCTGCGAAGCCGGCGAACGCCTCGGGGTAGATGCCGACGGCGAGCGCGACGACGGCCAGGGCGGCGATCGTGAAGTTCAGCGCCAGGCCGGGACGGATCGGGTCGGGCACGGCCGGGGCGTCCATCCACATGGTCCGGGCGATCGACAGGTAGTAGAACATCGCGATCACCGAGTTCACGACCACCGCGGCGGCCAGGAAGTACGTGAAAGCGGTGCCGGCGTTCACGGCGGCGGTGAACACGAAGAACTTGGCCCACAGCCCGACGAGCGGCGGGACGCCGCCGAGCGACAGCAGGAACATCGTCAGCGCCGTCGCCAGGCCCGGTGAGCGCTGCCCCAACCCGGCGTAGTCGCTGGTCTGCCGCCCCGGGTGGCGCCGCGCCACCGCCGTGACCACCGCGAACGCGCCGATGTTCATCACCGAGTAGGCGAGCAGGTACAGCAGCACGGCCGTGAACGCCTGGCTGTTGACGTCCGCTTCCCCAGGGCGGACCAGCCCGAACGGCACGATCATGTACCCGGCGTGGGCCACCGAGGAGAACGCGAACAGGCGGACGATGTTGCGCTGCTGCAGCGCCGTCAGGTTGCCCAGCGTCATCGTGAGGACTGCGATGACGCCGAGGACCGGCGCCCACACGTCGGCCAGCGGCTCGAAGGCGACGAAGCAGACCTGGAGCAGCCCCGCAAACCCGGCGGCCTTCGACGCGACCGAGAGGAACGCGGTCACCGGGATCGGCGAGCCCTCGTAGGTGTCCGGCGCCCAGAAGTGGAACGGCACGGCGGAGATCTTGAAGCCGAACCCGACGATCACGAACAGCATCGAGGCGAGCACCAGCGGCTCGTCCTCCAGCCCGGCGAGACCCTCCGCGATCCCCGCGAGGTTGGTCGTGCCTGTGTAGCCGTAGACGATCGACAGCCCGAACAGCAGCACCGCGACCGAGAGCACGCCGATCAGGAAGAACTTCATCGCGCCCTCGTTCGAGCGCAGGTCGAACTTGCGCAGGCCCGCCATGACGAACCCGGGGACGCTGACGAGCTCGAGGGCGATGAACACCATCACCAGGTCGCGGGCGCTCGGCATCAGGAGCATGCCCAGGAACGCGGACAGCACCAGGAAGTAGTACTCGCCTTGGTAGGTGCGGATCTCTTGGAAGTACCGGTAGCTGAGGAGCAGCACGAACAGCGCCGTGCCGAGGAAGAAGACCTTGAACAGCAGGGCGTAGGCGTCGACGACGAACATCTCGCCGAACGAGCTCCGGTCCGTGCCGTCCACCGCGAGCAGCACCACCCACACCAGCGTGGCGAGGACGCCGACCACGGCGACCGGGTTCACCCACTTGGTCCGCGCCGGGCCCAGGAAGGGCTCGACGACGAGCACGATCAGCGCGGTGGCCAGCAGCGTGAGCTCGGGCGCGAGCGCGAACCAGTCGAAGGCGGTGACGTCCGGGTCCATGCCGTCAGCCGCCGAAGACCGAGTACAGCGCGTCGACGTCGGCGGTCGTGATGCCCCAGACGAGTCCCGGCAGCACGCCGAGGAAGAAGGTCATCAACAGCAGCGGGAGCCAGGTGCCCCACTCGATGACCGAGACGTCCGCCAGCCCCGCGTCCTTCCAGCGCTGCGGCGCCACCCCCATGTTCACGCGCTGCATCATCCACAGGAAGTAGCCCGCGGTCAGCACCGTCCCCACCGCGCCGAGGACCATCAACACACGGTAGAGGGTGAGGTGCCCGGCCTCCACCAGCCCGGCCGCCGGCTGGAACGCCGCCAGCAGGGCGGCGAACTCCCCCGGGAATCCGGCGAGGCCAGGCAGGCCGAGGCTGGCGATCGCGACGAACGTGAAGATCGCGCCCATCCTCGGCATCGTCTGGAACAGGCCGCCGCCGATGTCGGCGATCGCGCGGGTGTGGTAGCGGTCCTTCACGCTCCCGACCACGAAGAACAGCATTCCGGTGATGACCCCGTGGGCGACCATCCCGAAGATGGCCGCGTTGATCCCCACCGGGGTGAGGGTGGCGATGCCGAGCATCACGAACCCCATGTGCCCGACGGAGCTGAAGGCGATGAGCCGCTTGAGGTCCGTCTGGGCCAGGCAGCACAGGGCCCCGTAGATGATCGCGATCACGGCCAGCACCGCGATGACCGGCGCGAAGGCCATCGCGCCCTCTGGCAGGATCGGCAGGGCGATGCGGACGAACCCGTAAGTCCCCATCTTCAGCAGGATGCCGGCCAGCAGCACCGACCCGATCGTCGGTGCCTCGGTGTGCGCGTCCGGCAGCCACGTGTGGAACGGCCACATCGGCACCTTGATCGCGAAGCCGAGGAAGATTCCCAGGAAGGCGAGCCGCTGGAACGTGGCGGTGAACACCCCCGCCTCGCCCTGCTGGGCGAGCGCGAGCATGTCGAAGGTGTTCGGTTCGCTGGTGAAGTACAGCGCCAAAAAGGCGACGAGCATGAACACCGACCCGAACAGCGTGTAGAGGAAGAACTTCACCGCGGCGTACTCGCGCCGCGGGCCGCCCCAGACCCCGATCATGAAGTACATCGGGACGAGCACGAGCTCCCAGAACACGAAGAACAGGATCAGGTCGAAGGCGATGAACGTGCCCGCCATGCCGGTCTGGAGCAGGAGCATGAGGGCCAGGAACGCCTTCGGCTTGCCCGGTTCCTCGATGTGGTGGAAAGCGTACACCGAGCACAGGAAGGTCAGCAGATAGCTGAGCGTGAACAGCGGCATGCTGATCCCGTCGATGCCGACGTGGTAGCGCGCCCCGATGGCGTTGATCCAGGGCACATCGACGGTGTACTGGAGACCGCGGGCGTCCCAGTCGTAGCCGGCGAGGATCCCCAGGGCGAGCGCGAAGCCGACGATCGAGACCACCAGCGCGATCGGCTTCGCTGCCTCCTCCCGGGACTTCGGCACGAGCGTGATGATCCCGGCGCCGAGCAGCGGCAGGAACACCGTGATCGTGATGGCCACGTCTTGCCACATGGTGAGCAGACCCTTCCTACGCCGCGGCGAAGAGCACGGCGAAGACGAAGACGCCGACGAACATGGCGCCGGCGTAGAACTGGACATTGCCGCTCTGGGCGAACTTCAGCAGGCCCCCCGACCAGTTGGCGGACACGCCGATGCCGTTGACGGCACCGTCGATGCCCCGCTGGTCGGCGTACGTGTAGGTCGCCTGCCCGATGCGCTGCGTGCCGACGCCGACGAGGTAGACGAACCGGTCGATGACCCTGTCGTTGAACCAGTACGCGAGCACCGCCAGCCGGTCGCGCAGCGGGCGCACGATCACCCCCATGTAGAGGTGGTCGAGGTAGTAGCGGTTCTCCAGCACCCGGGTGACCAGCCCGAGGCGCAGCACCGGGTCGCGTTCCGCGGCTGGGGCGACGCGGTACAGGGCCCGCCCGGCGACGAATCCGAGCACCGCCGCCGCGGTCGACCCGAGCGCCAGCCACAGCACGAACTCGGCCGGGTGCCCCTCGAAGTACTCCAGGCTGAACATCGTCCAAGCCGCGAAGCCGGTCGGGTGGAACTGCTCGAACGGCAGGTTCGCGAAGCCGATGAGAACCGCCGGCACGGCGAGCGCGACCAGCGGCCACTTCATCGAACCGGGGCTCTCGTGCGGGTGGCCGGCGCCGCGGTACTCGCCGGCGAAGACCAGGTACAGCACCCGCGTCATGTAGAACGCGGTGATCATCCCACCGAGCCCGCCGAGGATGAGAACGACGTTGCCCGTGTAGCCGCCGGCCGTCAGGGCGCCGGCCAGCACCTCGTCCTTGGACCAGAAGCCGGCCAGCGGCGGGATGGCGGCCAGGGCCAGCGAGCCGATCAGGAACGTCCAGAACGTCCACGGCATCGACTTCTTCAGGCCACCCATGTCGCTCATGTTGTTGGAGTGCACGGCGTGGATCAGCGAACCGGACCCGAGGAACAGCAGCGCCTTGAAGAACCCGTGCGTGAACAGGTGGAAGATCCCGGCGGTGTAGCTGAACGCGAGCGCCGCGACCATGTAGCCCAGCTGCGACACCGTCGAGTAGGCGAGCACGCGCTTGACGTCGTCCTGCACCAGCGCGAGCAGGCCCGCCATGAACAGCGTGATCGCCCCGATGATCGCGATGACGTTCAGCGCCGCCTGCGACGCCTGGAAGACCGGGTAGAGCCGGGCGACGAGGAACACACCGGCCGTGACCATCGTGGCAGCGTGGATCAGCGCCGACACGGGCGTCGGGCCGGCCATCGCATCCGGGAGCCACGTGTGGAGGGGGAACTGGGCCGACTTCCCGATCGCCCCGATGAACAGGGCGATCAGCGCGAACGTGAGCAGCCCGGAGTCGAGCGGCGCGCCCCCCGCCTGCACGCCCTCCCGCACCGCGGTGATGATCTCACCGATGTTGAAGGTCCCGAACATCGCCCACATGGTCACGACGCCGACCATCAGGCCGACGTCTCCCAGTTTGGTCGTGAGGAACGCCTTGATCGCCGCGTTGGAGTTGTCGCGCTCCTCCCACCAGAAGCCGATGAGTAGGTAGCTGCAGACGCCCACGAGTTCCCAGCCCACCAGGACCATGAACAGGTTGTTGCCGATCACCAGGAACAGCATCGAGAACGTGAACACCGACAGCAGCGTGAAGAAGTACGTGATCCGCGGGTCGCCGTGCATGTAGCCCGTCGAGTAGACCTGCACCATCAGGCTGACGAAGGTGACCAGCAGGAACATCATCGCGGCCAGGCCGTCGACGCGGATGCCCGCCTCGATGTCGAAGCCGTCCCCGAGCGGGGTCAACGTCACGGCCCGCTCGTTGACGAAGGCCTCGACGCCGTCCGGGATGGCGGTCTCCTCGCCCTCCCCCGCCTCGGTGAGCGCGAGGCTCCCGGTCGAGGCCACCTGCTCGCCGGCGAGGGCGTGCTCCTCGGTGTCGGCGGCCTCGACCTCGGCGACCGCGCTCACGTTGGCGGTGAAGACCTCGACCGCGACGAGCACCGCAAGGACGAATGCCACGCCGATGGCGGCGATGCCGACCTCGGCGCCGGCCCTGGCCATGCGCCGGCCGAACAGCATGATCACCAGCGCGGACGCCGCCGGCAGCGCGGGGATGAGCCATGCGTGGTCGGAGATCACCTGAAGCTGTCCTGTTCTCAGTACTTCATGAGGTCGGCGTCGTCGATGTTGACCGTGGCGCGGTTGCGGTAGAGCAGCAGGATGATGGCCAGCCCGACGCCGACCTCCGCCGCGCCGATCGCGAGGACGAACAGGGCGAAGATCTGGCCGGTGAGCACGACGTCGCCGCGGTCCGCCGCCAGCAGCCCGAAGGTGACGAGGTTGATGGTCACGGCCGCCAGCATGAGCTCGACGCTCATGAGCACCAGCACGGCGTTGCGCCGCGACAGGACGCCGAAAACGCCGACGCAGAACAGCAGGGCCGCGAAGACCAGCGGGAACGCCGCCTGCATCAGGTCCGGATCTCCTGGCTGGGGCTGGTGACCCCCGGGGTGGTCGACACGTCGGTCGGGGCGGGCGTCGGGCGCTCGCTGTCCATCTCGGCGTCGAACAGCGGCTCGGGGCCCTCACCCTCCTCCCTGCGCGCCAGGACGATCGCCCCGACCAGCGCGACGGTCAGGAAGAAGCCGAGCACCATGAACGGGAACGCCCAGTGCACGTACAGGATCTCCCCGATGGCCGCGGTGGGCGTGACCGACAGCGGCAGCGCGGTGTCCCCGAACGCCTGCATGATCAGCACGGCGAGGAACCCGAAGAGGGCGACGCTGAGCGCGGCGGCCAGGCGCGTGTGGTCGTTGTCCTGCGGCATCGGGCCGAGCGGCGCCCTGGTCAGCATCAGCCCGAACAGGATCAGCACGATGACGGCGCCGACGTAGACCAGGACCTGCGTCCACGCGAGGAACTCGGCCCCGAGCAGCAGGAACGTGCCGGCGACCGAGATCAGCGCGACGACGAGGTACAGCGCCGCGTGCACGACGTTGCGCGACACCACCACGAGGATCGCCGACGCCCCGCCGAGGACGGCGACGGCCAGCATGACGACGTCGATGACGGTCACTGGCCGCTCTCCCGCTCGGCGCGGATGCGCGCCTTCTCAGCGCGGACGTAGGCGGCCTTCGCCTTCGCGCGGGCGACCCGTTCGGTCTTGCCCTCGGCGATGAGCTGGTCGAAGACGGCCTGGTCGATCTGGACCTCGACGTGGATGTCCTCCTCGACGGCCGTGGCGGTCGGCCCCGCGCCCTCCTTCGCCGCCGCGGGTGCCGCGTCAGCCGCAGCGGTCACCGCCGCGCTCGCCTGCTCCGCGGCCTTGCGCGCCGCGGCCAGCCCGTCGGCGATCTCCTTGGGGAGCTCGGCGCCGACCTCGAGCTCCGGCGGCGCGGGCACCGTGTCCATCCAGGCCCGCAGCTGCTCCTTCTCGTGCGTCAGCTCACGAATGGAGTAGGTGGAGTACTCGAACTCGGGGGACCAGAAGAGCGCGTCGAAGGGGCAGACCTCGATGCAGATGCCGCAGTACATGCACAGGGCGAAGTCGATGGCGAACCGGTCGAGGACGTTGCGGGTCCGCGCCCTGGCGCCCTCGTCCTTCGGGGGCACGACCTCCTTGTGGGAGTCGATGTAGATGCACCAGTCCGGACACTCCCTGGCGCAGAGCATGCAGACCGTGCAGTTCTCCTCCATGAGCGCGATGACGCCCCGGCTTCTGGGCGGCAGGGCCGGCTTCACGTGTGGGTACTGCGCGGTGGTGGCGGGCTTCAGCATGGTCTTGAGCGTGAGCGCGAGACCCTTCAACAGCCCGATCTGGGGCAGCGTCGCGGGCACGGTCAGGCCACCACCTTGAACACGGCCACGACGACGATGTTGAGGATGGCCAGCGGGATGAAGGCGAGCCACGAGATCCGCTGCAGCTGGTCCTCGCGCAGGCGCGGGAAGGTGGCCCGGAACCAGATCATCACGAACGCCAGCGCGACGATCTTGCCCATCGTGACCGCGAAGCCGGCGAGGGCGGCGACGACCTCACCGGGAAGGAACAGCACGTCGAACGACGGCAGGCCCACGCCCGGAAGCGGGTACCACCCGCCCAGGAACAGGACCACGGCGAGCGCCGAAAGGACGACGATGCCGGCGTACTCGGCGAGCATGAAGAACGCGTAGCGCAGGCCGGTGTACTCGGTCATGTGCCCGAAGATCAGCTCGGAGTCGGCGATCGGCATGTCGAAGGGCGGCCGCGACAGCTCTGCGAGCGATGCGACGAAGAACAGCAGGAAGCCGAGCGCCTGCGGGAGCACGAACCACATCGGGACGACGCCGAGGATGCGGAAGTCGTTCTGCGCCTCGACGATGCCGACCAGCGACATCGTGCCGGCCTGGAGGACGACCGCGGCGGCGCCGAGCACGAGCGGCAGCTCATAGGCGATCAGCTGGGCGGCCGCCCGGATCCCGCCCATCAGCGAGTACTTGCTGGCGCTCGACCAGGCCGCCATCAGGATCCCGATGACGCTGACCGACGACACCGCGAGAGCGAAGAACACGCCCGTGTCGAGGTCCTCCGCCCACAGGCCCGGACCGAGGGGGATGACCGCGAGGATCACCATCGCCGGGACGAGCGCGACGCCGGGCGCCAGCGAGAACACCCACTTGTCGGCGTTCGCCGGGATGATGTCCTCCTTCTGGATGAACTTGATCCCGTCGGCGGGCAGCTGGCCGATGCCGTGGAAGGCGGCCTCCATCGGGCCGAGGCGGGCCTGCATGTGGGCCAGCCCCTTGTGCTCGATGTACCCGATGACCAGCGGGGCGACCAGGAAGAACCCGACGATGGCGGCAACCTTCAACAGCAGCGCCAGCCACACGTTGTCGAGGGCGAGGAGGGACTCGGTCATGGAGGCTCCGGCTACCGGTCGACGTCGCCGACGACGAAGAAGACGCTGCCGAGGATGGCGATCATGTCACTCAGCAGCTGGTCTTTCAGGAGGTAGGACATCGCCGAGATGTTGTTGAACGACGGCGTGCGCATCTTCAACCGCCACGGGTTCTTCTTGCCGTCGCTCACCAGGTAGTAGCCACCCTGCCCGAGCGGGTTCTCGGTGCGGACGTAGATCTCGCCCTCCGGCGCCTTGACGATCTTCGGCAGCTTGACGTTGACCGGCCCCGGCGGGATGTTGTCGAGGACCTGGTCGATGATGTCGAGGCTGGCGTCGATGCGCGCCAGGAGGATCTGGAAGCGGTCGTAGCTGTCGCCGGTGGCGCCGACCGGCACGTGCACGTTGACCTTGTCGTACCGGCAGTACGGCTCGGTGACGCGCGCGTCCTCGGCGATGCCGGTGGCGTGCAGCGTGGGGCCCGACACCCCGTAGTCGAGCGCGACGTCGGGCGGCAGGATCCCGACCTTGCGGGTCCGCGCCTTGAAGATTTCGTTGCCCTCGAGCAGGTCGCGGTACTCGGAGTTCCGGACCCGCACGTTGCGCGTCATCTTCGCGCTCGCGGCGAGGAACCCGCGGGGCAGATCCTCCTTGAGGCCGCCGACCCGCGTGTAGGTGAAGTGCAGCCGCCCGCCGGTGGCGGACTCCATGAGTCCCTGGATGTCCTCGCGCTCGCGGAATGCGAAGAAGACCGGCGTGATCGCGCCGAGCTCGAGGCCGAACGATCCCACGAACATCAGGTGGTTGAGGACCCGATTCCACTCCGCCATGAGCACGCGGATCCACTCCGCCCGGTCCGGGACCTCGAGCTCCATCATGCGCTCGACGGCGAGCGCAACCCCGAGCTCGTTGCAGAACGCCGACAGCCAGTCGTGGCGGTTGACGAGCGCGATGATCTGGCGGTAGTCCCGCGCCTCGGCGAGCTTCTCGAACCCGCGGTGCATGTAGCCGATGACCGGGGTCGCGCGGACGATCTTCTCGCCGTCGAGGTCGATGACGACCCGCAGCACCCCGTGGGTGGCCGGGTGCTGCGGCCCGATGTTGAGGTTCATGTCCTGCGTGCGCAGCTCGCCCTCGCCGCGCACCTCGACGAGCATGCCCTCGCCGGGGCCGCCGGGCAGCATCCCCGAACCCGGGCGCAACAGCGTGTCGGTCACGACCGCTCCCCCTCTCCTGACGGCGTGGTGGGCTCGACGGGCGGGTCGGCGTCGTCGGCCTGGAGTTCCTGCGCCCGCAGGGGCTCGGCGTCCGGCGACGGGTAGGACTCGACCGGGCGATCGCTCGCGTCGCCCCCCGGCGTGGTGTCCGGCGCGGCGGGATCCGGCATCGTCGCCGAAACGGCCTGACCGCTGTCGCGCGTCGCCGAAGCGCCGTCGTCGGCTCCCGGCGCCGGCGTCTGATCGGCGGGACGGGCCGCCCGGCCCTGCGGGTCGGCGTTCATGCCGGGCGTCTCGGCGGCGGGACGGTCCCCGCTCTGCTCGGTCGCCCCGCCGTGGCGGCCCTCCGCCTCGACGCCGGGCGTGCCGCTCGCGGACGGCGGCGCGCCGATGCCGGACGCGGTCTCGGCTGCGAGGTCGTCGACCGGTTCGTCCTCCCCCGCCTGGTCGCCGGTGGCGCCGGCCGCCACGTCGCCCTGCACCGCGCCGGCGGCGGCGTCCTTCGCGATGTCACTGTCGGCGATCTCGGCGGCGCCCATGGGCTCGTCGGGCGCCGGGGTCCCCGCGGGCACATCCTCGCCGGCGGCGGCCGGCGAGGCGGAGCGCGTCTCCTCGGCCTCGCCCTCGTCGGCCTGCAGCGGCGCGTCGGTGGCCGAGGCGGCCTCGGGCATCTCGCCGGCGCCCGCCAGGTCGGGATCGGAGGGCGCGGGCGGCTTGTCGAGGCCCTCCCCTCCCGCGTCCATGGTGGCGGTGTCCGAGGCGGGCGCGGGCGCGGCGCCCTCCGCGGCAGCGCTCGCCTGATCATCCCCGCCCGCCGGCTGCGGCTCCGCCGCAGCCCTCGCCCCGTGATCCCCGCCCGCCGGCTGCAGCTCCGCCGCAGCCCTCTCCCCAGCCTTCTTCGCGCGCATGGCCGCGGCCTTGGCCTTCGCGCGTTCGGCCTTCGCCTTGGCGGCGGCGGCCTTGTCCTCCGCGGACACCGGCGCCGGCGTGTCGATCGTCGTCACCGACTGGCCGGCTTCCGCGCTCGTCCGCTCCTCCGGCTCCTTCGCGCCCGGCCACGGCTTGGCGTCGCGCGTCGACAGGTGGAACTCCTTGCGCAGCGGGAAGCCCTCGAAGTTCTCGACGGTCAGGATCCGCGGGAGCAGCCCGGGATGCCCGTCGAACTCGACGCCGAACATGTCGTAGGCCTCGCGCTCGTGCCAGTTCGCGCCGCGGTAGACGCCGGTGATCGACGGCAGCCTCGGCTGGTCGCGGCCTCCTGGCGCCACGGCCCGGAGGTTGACGTGGTGGCGGTGCTCGACGGAGTACAGGTGGGTGACGACGCCGAAGCCGGCATCGCGCTCGTCGACGCCCGACATCCAGTCGAAGAAGTCGAAGCGCAGCGCGGGATCCTCCTTGCAGAGCCGCGCGGCCGTGGGCAGAGCCTCCGGATCCACCGTGACGGTGAGCTGGCCGTGGGCCACCTTCGTGTCCGTCACGCGAGCGCCGAGCTTGTCGCGGAAGTACTCCGCCAGGTCCTCCGGGGTCATCACCGCGGCTACATCGGGTCGTTGCGCGGGTGGCGGGTCGGATCCCCGCCGCCCACGACGATCGGCTGACGCGCCGCCTGCGCCGCGTACCGGTCCTTCAGCGACTCCCCCTGGATCATCTCCTGCAGCTTGATGATCCCTTCGAGCAGCGCCTCGGGACGGGGCGGGCATCCGGGCACGTAGATGTCGACCGGGATGATCTGGTCCACGCCCTTGGTCACGGAGTAGCTGTCCCAGTAGGGCCCCCCGCAGTTCGAGCAGGACCCGAAGCTGATAACGTACTTCGGTTCCGGCATCTGGTCGTACAGCCGCTTGATCGCCGGCGCCATCTTGTCGGTGAGCGTGCCCGCCACGATCAGCAGGTCCGCCTGCCGCGGGCCGTGCGCGAACGGGATGACGCCGAGCCGGATGAAGTCGTGCCGCGCCGCCGACGTGGCGATGAACTCGATCGCGCAGCACGCGAGCCCGAAGTTGAACACCCACAGGCTGTACTTGCGGCCCCAATTGAGTATGAACTTGACGGGGCGAGGGACCTCGACCTGGTCGTTCAGACCCACTTGAGGACTCCCTTCTTGTACTCGTACGGCAGCGTGATCGACACGAAGAACAGGAACACGAGCATCACGCCGAGCATGAACCCCTGCGGCCCCTCGGTGTTCCCGAGCACGGTCGCCCAGGGGAAGACGAACAGGGTCTCCACGTCGAAGACGACGAACATGAACGCGAACAGGTAGTACCTGATGTGGGTCTGCGACCAACCCTGGCCGACTGGGTCCATGCCGGACTCGTAGGTCGTCAGCTTGGCGCCGTAGGCGCGCTTGGGGCTGATCAGGCGGTTCAGCGTGAAGGCCACCACCACGAGGGCGATGCCCGCGATCACCAGGGCGATCACGGTCCCGTAGGCCTGGTAGTAGTCCGTCAACTGTGCTCCTTGGGATCCGGCGGATCCCCTGGTCCGGCCCGACGCCGCCGCCGGTCGTCGGCGAAACGAGCGAGTCGCGAAGAACAGACTGCTTGAAGGTCCCGGCACGAGCCGGACATCGGTGGCCAGTGTACGCGGTGTCCCGCCGGCGGCCCCAATCACGGCCCGTGTCAGCGGTCCGGGAGCGTTGCGCTCACACGGTATTCCGCAGCGACATCCGGATGGCGGTGCTCGGCTGGGGGTGCGGGCTGGTGGCGTGATTGGCGCCCACGCCGACTGGCTCGCCGACGGGCAGTACTGCCGCTTCCGCCTGCGTCTGGGGAACGCCGGCCTCCAGGCGCAGCAGTACGAGGCGGCGGCCCAGGAACTCCTCACCGAGGCGCACGGGTCGTCCCGGGCGAACCTCAACGCGGTGCAGATCAGCGACCAGCCGGTGAGCCTGGAGCTGCGCCGCTCCGACGCCCACGAGTTCGACGTCTGGTTCGACATCCCTGATCCCTGGAGGACGCCGTCGCGGTC